>NZ_JAKLTV010000030.1:0-20402 GCF_022698185.1 Synechococcus sp. PCC 6717
TGAGGATGTTCAGAGCCGCGTTCTGGTCTCTGTCCATCTCAAACCCACACCTAGGACAACTATGGGTTCTAGTGGATAAGGTTTTCACGACCCTATGCCCACAGTTACTGCAATCCTGCGTGGTGTACTGCGGCGGCACGCTGACTACTGCCTTGTCCCATACCTTACCGTAGTAGTCTAGCCAAGCAGTGAATTGAGACCAGCCAGCATCATGGATGGATTTGGCAAGATGATGATTCTTAACTAGATTCTTCACCTGCAAGTCTTCATACGCCACGACATCGTGAGATGCCACCACGCACCGTGCCTGCTTAATTGCCCAGTCTTTACGCTGGCGTTGAACTTTCAGATGTACTTTGCCTAGTCGCTTTCTTTGCTTGTGGTAGTTCTTGGATTGAGGTTTCGCCCCTTTCCTGAACTTCCGACTTAACCTGCGTTGATGCTGTTTTAACCTCCGTTCACTACGTCTTAAAAACTTAGGACAATCGACCGTGTTTCCGTTCTGGTCGGTGTAAAAGTGTTTTAACCCCAAGTCAATACCGATGACATTGCCTGTGTATTGTCCTTGCTCTTTGCGCTCTACATCCAAGCAGAATTGAGCATAGTACCCATCTGCCCTGCGTATCACCCGCACCCGATTGATTTTGGAGTTCAGGATATGGTGTCTTGCTTCTCCATTGCAGTACAGAGCAAACGAACCAGCATTAAAGTCATCAGTGAAGGTGATGGACATTCCATCTCCTGACAGCTTCCAGCCCGATACCTTGTATTCCACAGAACGGCAATGCTTCTTAAACTTGGGATACCCTTTCTTGATCGCCTTGTTTCTGCAGTTGGTATAGAAGCGAGAGATGGAAGCCCAAGCTCGCTCTGCACTTGCCTGCCTTGCTGATGAGTTTAACTTCTTGGCAAAGGCAAACTCTTTAGCTAAGTCTTTGCAGTGGGCATAGAGAACAGCTTTGTTTACGCTCTTGTTGTCCATCCAGTACCGCACACATTTGTTTCTGACAAACTGAGCGGTGCGGATGGCTTCATCCAGAGCCTGATACTGCTCTGCTGTGCCGTTTAGTAGCTTGGCTTCTCTGACTAACATAATGATATTTTATTACAGGCTTGACTTGATAAAACAGCGTGCGCCTTACATCCCTGCCCTCAAGGGCAGGGCTTTACGGCGTTTTTTCGGTAACCGAAGTTGGTTCAGAGGGTAGCGACCTTGACCACTGGATTTTTATCCCAGATTTGGGTAGATAAAATGCTCGTCTGCGACGCCAAGTTGCAAGGAACTAAAGACCAGTATCAGCGGCTCGATCAAGCGCTGCGGACTGGTCTTTTTGTTCGTAACAGCTCCTAGACATGCTCGTGTTGCGGCCATTTGGTTAAGATGTCCCTCAGCACTCGTCCTCATTTGTGCCAGTGCGGAACTGTTCTGGACAGAGACTCCAACGCAGCTATCAACATTTTGGAGCTAGGTTCATGTACTGTGGGGCACACAGGATCTTACGCCTCTGGAGAGGAGGCCGCTACTCATCTTCTGGAGACAGCGGTTGAGCACGTCACCTCGTTGCAGCAGGAACCTTCATCGGCGACGATGGAATCCTCTTCCTTCGCTGCGCTCAGGACGGGGAGGATGTCAAACCCTTAATCAACCCTGAAGTAGGCCATGATACACACGCCCAGTTGGATTCAATCGACAGTTTTAGGAGTGAGTTACCTAGCATTTGGGGTTGGCTCTATCCCTGGCTGGCAAATGAATCGTGCCACTATTGCTCTGGTCAGTGCAGCGGTTCTAATTGGCCTAGGTACCCTCACCCTAGATGAGGCGTGGCAGGCGATTGATGCAAATACCATCGTGTTTTTGCTCAGTATGATGGTGGTGAATGCCTACCTATCCTATGCCGGTTTTTTTAATCTGGCGTTGTTGTACGTGCTACGGTTTACCCGGAGTCCGTTGGGCTTACTGGGATTGTTAACGGTGGGGACGGGGGTGTTGTCGGCGTTTTTCTTAAATGACACCTTGGCGTTAGTGAGTACGCCGCTGACGGTGCAGTTGACGCGATCGCTAAAATTAAACCCTGTACCCTACCTGTTGGCGATCGCCGGTGCCACCAATATCGGTTCAGTCGCAACCCTCAGCGGCAATCCACAAAATATTCTGGTGGGGTCATTTTCGGGCATTCCCTACAATGAGTTTGCCCTAGCCTTAGCGCCGGTAGCCATTCTTGGCCTAGGGTTACAGGTTGGGCTGCTGTGGTTGCTCTATCCAGAGGTGCGATCGCTCCAGCCCTGTCCACCGCCTTCGCTGCCACGCTTGCGCACCTATCGACCCGTGTTGATCAAAACCCTAATTGTCACAGGTTTATTACTGACTGCCTTTATCATCGGCTTACCCCTAGCAGAGTCGGCTTTTTTAGCCGCTGCTGCCTTACTCGTCACCCGACGCATTAAACCCCAGCGCGTGTTGCAACAGGTGGACTGGTCCTTACTAGTGATGTTTTCCGGCTTGTTTATCCTCACCCGCTGTGTACAAGAATTGGATCTATTAGCGGGGTTAACGCCTTGGATTACCCATCCGGCGGGGCTGCTGGTGGTGACGGTGATTGTCTCAAATTTGATTTCTAATGTGCCAGCAGTGCTGCTTTTGCAGGGGGGAATCCCACCGGACGCGACCCAAAGCTGGCTGCTACTGGCGGCGGGATCTACCCTAGCCGGTAATCTGACGCTGTTCGGAGCGGTGGCCAATCTTATTACGGTTGAGGCGGCAACTACCGCAGGCTGTCGTCTTTCTTTTTGGCAACATCTGCGGTTTGGGTTACCACTGACCGCCATGACCCTGATGCTAACCTATGGGTGGTTGGTGTGGTAAGTCCTGTGCCTATGATTGTGATTGAGGATGTTGATGGCCATGGAAGACTGAGGTTCATTGGGCTTATGAATAGGTTTTAGTGATGAAAGCCAAGATTCGAACTGCGCAAGTACCATGCCATGGATCAGATTCGAGGTTAGCCCCATGTTCTCACACATTAATGAGAACCAACAACCGCAAATGGTAGATATTAGTGACAAAGACGTGAGCGATCGCCGTGCAGTGGCCGCTGCCCTCATTGAGTTGCCCCCTGTCTTTCTCGCTTACCAGCAGGAGAATGAGCTATGCCTGAAAAAAGGCGCCGTGCTGCAAACGGCCATCATTGCCGGCACCATGGCCGTGAAACGAACCGCTGAGGCCATTCCCTTTTGCCMCCCCCTMCCCATTACCGCCTGTCAGTTCCGCTGTGAACTGCTGCCCCTTGCGGACAAGCTGCAAATTCGCCTTGAGTGCGAGGTCAAAACCCGCGATCGCACCGGTGTGGAAATGGAAAGTCTCCACGGGGTTACTGTTGCTGCCCTCACTGTCTATGACATGTGCAAGGCGCTCAGTAGCAACATTGTGATTCGTGACGTACGCTTGCTGGCTAAAAGTGGCGGCAAAAAGACCCTCGGCCAATACCCCCTTTACGGCTTAGTCCTCACGGGCGGCAAAAGTGAACGCATGGGACGGGATAAAGCCCTCCTAGACTATTATGGTCAGCCCCACGCCCAATACCTCTACCACCTGCTGAGCCAGTATTGTGAACAGGTTTTTTTATCGGCGCGATCGCAGCAATGGCAGGGCACCCCCCTTGCCGACCTGCCGACCCTTGAGGATACTCTTCCCAGTGAAGGCCCCATCTCTGGGATTCTAACGGCCTTACGCACCTACTCCCAAGTGAACTGGCTAGTGGTGGCCTGTGATCTGCCCTACCTCAAGGCCGAAACGCTGTTTCCCTTACTCCAGCAGTACCGTGAAGATGTGGTAGCGACCTGCTATCATCATCCCCAAGAGCGTTTTCCTGAGCCGCTGTGCGCTATTTACACCCCCCAAGCCCTAGGGGTCTTTGAAGCGGCCTATGCAGCAGGAGAGCGCTGCCCGGTCAAGGTACTCCAGCAAGCGGTGTGCCATTGTATTGCTCCGTGCCACCCTACGACAACCGCTAACATCAACACCCCCGAAGACTATACCCACGCCTTGCACGATGTCCGCGCCCAATAGTCCTAAAATCATTCACCTGCGCTACTTTGCCCTCCTGCGCGAACAGGCGCACACCGAGAGTGAAGAGCGCCCCACCACTGCTGGTACCTATGCTGAACTCTATCAGGAACTCCAGAGGTGCTACGGCTTTTCACTGCCCCTAGGACAGATGAAAGTGGCTGTTAACGATACCTTTGTGGATCTCAGTACGCCTGTGCAGGAGGGGGATGACGTTGTCTTTATTCCACCGGTGGCGGGGGGCTAAAGGTGACTATTTGCCAGTTTTCCCTAGCGGCTGAGCCGTTGCATCCAGCGGTTCTCAGCCGCCCTTTGGCACATCTGGCGGCGGGTGCCTTCGTCAGCTTTGAAGGCTGGGTGCGCAATCACAACGCAGGCAAAACAGTGTTAGCCCTTGAGTATGAGGTCTATACCACCCTTGCCCTCAAGGAGGGGGAGCGCATCGTTGCGACAGCCATTGAGCGGTTTGACCTCCTCGGGGCGATCGCCTACCACCGTTACGGAACACTCCAACTAGGAGACATTGCTGTTTGGGTGGGCACCACGGCAGCGCATCGGCACCAAGCATTTGCTGGAACCGCCTATATCATTGATGAAATCAAATGCCGCCTACCCATCTGGAAGAAAGAGTACTATGCTGGTGCTCCTGCTACTTGGGTCTATTGCCGTGAGCATCGCCACTGACGAACCAGACGAGTGCCGCCTATCCACCATCAGATAAGCAACGCTGATTGATCGGATTTGAAACTTCTCTGTGTCGAATGAATTTTTTTTGAGATTTTTAGTATAGACTTACGCTCAGTCCAAAAGCAATTCACATAGATAAAATACTATGGATTGTTTGATTTTTAGATCAAGCTAAATAGGCACTCAATGACTTTGAAGCAAGTGATTGATCGGCCTTGATCAAGCTGATCTACGCCTGACTCATGAGCGCGATTACCGTCGCTGGTGTGCTGTTCTAACCCCTACTATCCAATTCACAGAGGAATGAACCGTGGATTTCTTGTCCAATTTCCTAATGGATTTCGTGAAGCAGTTGCAGTCCCCAACCCTCAGCTTTCTGTTGGGGGGTATGGTGCTTGCGGCTCTCGGAAGTCAACTCCAGATTCCGGAGTCAATTTGCAAGATCATCATCTTCATGCTGCTGGCTAAAATTGGCCTCACTGGGGGCATGGCCATCCGTAATTCCAATTTAACGGAGATGGTTTTACCTGTAGCATTCTCTATCCTGTTAGGGATTCTCATTGTCTTCATTGCCCGCTATACGTTGGCTAAGTTGCCCAAGGTCAAAACTGTGGATGCGATCGCCACCGGCGGCTTGTTTGGTGCGGTGAGTGGCTCAACAATGGCGGCTGCCCTAGCACTTTTAGATGAGCAAAAGGTTGCCTATGAAGCATGGGCAGGGGCGCTCTATCCCTTTATGGATATTCCAGCCCTTGTCACTGCAATTGTGATAGCCAACATTTATCTCAATAAGAAGAAGCTTGCTGCCACCGCCGAGTCCTCCCTAGAAGAGTCGCTCAGCAAGCAGTCTGTCGCCGCAGGGGAGTACTCTGACCCGCAAAATTACCCGAGCACGCGCCAACAGTACCTCCGGCTAAAGCAGCGACCTGAGAATGCTCGGGTCAAGATATGGCCCATTGTCCAAGAAAGTCTCCAAGGACCAGCTCTCTCAGCAATGTTGTTGGGAATTGCCCTTGGCCTGTTTGCTCGCCCCGAAAGTGTCTATGAAAACTTTTACAATCCCCTATTCCGTGGTTTGCTTTCGATCTTGATGTTGGTGATGGGAATGGAGGCATGGTCACGCATTGGCGAGTTGCGCAAGGTGGCTCAGTGGTACGTTGTATATAGTGTGGTGGCACCGATAGTGCATGGGTTGATGGCCTTTGGCCTTGGTATGATTGCCCATTACACGACGGGATTTAGTATGGGAGGAGTTGTGGTTCTCGCCGTCATTGCGGCCTCCAGTTCAGATATTTCTGGTCCTCCCACTTTACGTGCTGGTATTCCATCGGCGAATCCCTCCGCTTACATTGGTTCCTCCACTGCAATCGGTACCCCCATTGCAATCGGCGTGTGCATTCCCCTATTCTTCGGGTTGGCGCAGGCGATCGGTGGCATTTAGGGTTCGATAGGTCGTGGTCTGTACTTACTCTCTGGGCTGACCAGACCACATTAGATGAACATAGCCAATACACATCTGACAGGAGGTAACCACCATGGCTAAGCCAGCCAAAAAGCTCGTCATTGTCACTGAAAAGATTTTGCTCAAAAAAATCGCCGCCATCATTGAAGAAGCGGGAGCAACGGGTTATACAGTGATGCAGACGGGGGGCAAAGGCAGCCGCAATGTGCGCTCCTCGGGGCAACCGAACGTTTCTGATACAACGGCCAATATCAAGTTCGAGATACTTACCCCGGATCGCGATATGGCCGAGAGGATTGCAGACCAAGTCGCTGCGCAGTTTTTCATGGATTTTGCCGGCATTATCTATATCTGTGATGCGGAGGTGCTGTACGCCCATACGTTCTGTGGGCCAGAGGGCTGCTGAGTTAGGTGAGTCAAGACCCAAATAGTTGAGACCTATCTCGGCTGTCTGGGTCTTTTGGTTGACAGGTTCATCTCCATTGAGTCACGCAGTCCCTGTCCGTGCACGGGTGAATTTTTTGTAGATGTTTTCATAGGGAGGGGCACTGGACTACTGCCTCTACTATATCTGCATAGACTTTGATCAACATGGAGCAAACACCATGGACAAGTTTGACCCCACTCAGCTACGAAGCCAATTTGATAACACCAGTGAAGGCTGGCTAGTTCATGTATATAGTGGCGATCGCCGTCTGCTGTGCGTCTTGGACTCGTCCCATGCTTGGACGTTTTTGCTAGGCTGCGGGGTCGGTATTCTACTGGCGCTGGGGTGGTTTAATCTTGCCAAATACAGCCCATCTACGACGTATGTTCCGGCAACAACTCCCCCTCAGGGGCTGATTGATTAGCCTAACCATCAATCACATCTTTCAGGGGTAGCAGTCACAAAAAAGGGGGGCTAGCCCCCTTCTTCTAAAACTTATTGCTTTTTTAGGACGAGAGAGAGATCTAAGGTGCATTGATCGCCAACCCCCCTTGATTAGTTGGGCTGCAGCCGTTGCACCATCAGGGGGTTACTCAGGCGATTCAGCCCCACGCCATCCGCTGTCATTAACTCGGTCCACAGGGTTGCCGTTTTGGTGTCGTTGGGTTGCTGCTGCCGTAGGTTGACCAAAACATTGAGGGCATCGTACCAAAGACCATTGGCCGCCAGTAATTCATAGGCTTCCACTGGGGTTGCCTTGGATAACTGCTTGGCCAACGCTTCAGGCATTGGAACCCGCTGTACCCATCCTTCCACAAAGCGAATTTGCGAGGGATCAGGATCGGCAGGGTTACAAATGAGACTCACTGTCCAACGGTAATCAACCCCTTCCATGAGGGGCGGCACCTTGCCATCCAGAGTGAGGCTATCCAAGCGAGGACGACCCGCTAAGGGCAAGGTCTGGGAATAGATTTGTACCTGCCCACCATCAGGTCGAGACTGAAACAGGGTAAACTCCATCGCTTGATAATTATTGGCGGGTAGATACCAATAAAACGTGGGTCGATTGGCTGTTGTCAAGCCAATGTTGGTGACCGGAACTAGAGTAGTCAGGTCAGGTTCTGTTGCACTCGTTTCTACTTTGCACGCCCCACGGGTTGCCGCCCCTTCACGGTTCCCCGGACGCGACAAATTAGCGGGGGGGGTAAAGCCTGCCCAACTGACGCCAGCATTTAGAAGCACCGCCGCCAACCCCCATGACAGAATATGAGTCATTGAAATGGGACGATATGGGTAAGTCTTCATGGATTTAATCCTTAATATCACGCACAATAGGCAGAGATTTATAACCCGAAGCAGTCACTGAACTAACCTACTGCCACACTATTACCTTACTTGAAGGAGTAAAGGCCAAGGGTGATGCTGCCAATGCTGTTGTCATGATCATTATCACGATGCGTAGTTGATGAGAGACACATTCACCCTTCTAGACCTAATTACCCATAGGTATGGGCATTTCTCGATACGACGGTTGCAACCGTACCAGAGTTCCCAAGAAACGAAGGCCAGGGCAGGGAATGGTTCCGGTAGTTGCTGTCTATACTGGAAGGTATATTTACTAGCTAGTTTGTTTTTTCATTACCATCTTTTAGGGCTTGTTAGTCCGTGAAGAGATACTCTGGAAACGCTGATTGGTCATGGCTGCTGTTTGTTATAACAGGAGCGGTAATTTTTGGGTCAGCTTCCTTTAATAGCTCAGCTCAGGCAGCAGAAACAATTATTTTCCGCTATGGTTTTTTGGAGCGATCGCTAGCGGTTAACGACTTAGAAACCTTTGTGGAAACTGGGGCTGTTTCAGCGGAGTTAGGTGCCTACTTGCGCCTGTTACCCCTTGCGCGCCGGCAACAGCTGCGATCGGCACTGCAAGAACGGCTGCGTCTTTCACCAGTGGCTGTGGCGCAACTTCTCTACTCCCCTTTAGGTAAAGAACTATTAAATCAGGCGGCAACAATTATTCAAACCCAAGCTCGCCACAGTAATACCTATGCCCTCCGTGCTGCGCTGATTACTGCCGCTGCTGACCCTGAGGGTTTAACTGCCCTGAGCCTGATTCGCCACTATCCCTCGAGGAGCATCCGCGTTGACTTACAAAAAGGGTTAACCATTCTWAAAAACTTTCAAGCCACTATCCGTGAAACCGAAACAATTTTAGACGTGGTGCGGCGGCAGTCAGTGGTGGATGAGTGGCAGCAAAACGTCCCCGCAGTACAATCGCTACTATACCCCGGCGGGGGACGTTGGCTGGAAATGCCTTGGGTCATTGAGGATCGCTCGCCGCGCCGCTTACAGTTAACAGGACACCCCCGTACCATTGAAGTGGATGTTTACTTGCCCCTTGTGGCTGCCCAGCAATTGGTGCCCGTGGTTGTTATTTCCCATGGCTTGGGCGCAAATCGCCACAGCTATCGCTATTTGAGCCAGCACTTGGCCTCCCATGGCTTTGCGGTGCTTGCCCTTGAGCACGCAGGAAGTTCTACGCGGCAACTTTTGTCTTTTCCGGTGGGTTATACCAGTGCCTATGCAGCGGCACAAGAGTTTCTGGATCGCCCTTTGGATGTCACCTTTGTTCTGAATCACCTCAGTGAATTTCCCGAGCAGTTACACCCATGGCAGGGGCGGCTCAACCTTGAGGGCGTTGCCATGATTGGTCAGTCCTTTGGCGGCTATACTGCCCTAGCCCTTGCAGGGGCGCGTCTTGACTTTGAACAGTTGGCGCGCCACTGTCCCAGTAACATTCTGGATTCGTTTAATGTGTCGCTGTTGTTGCAGTGTCAAGCCCAAATGTTACCGCCGTGCACCTATCACCTCCAAGACCAGCGAATTAAGGCGGTGTTAGCGGTGAATCCAATTACCAGTGCCCTGTTTAGCCCGCGATCGCTGGCGCAATTGACTATCCCGGTTATGTTTGTGGCTGGTAGTAATGATACGATCGCCCCCGCGGTGTCTGAGCAAATCTATCCCTTTACATGGTTGACCACGCGCGATCGCTACCTCGCCCTGATTGACGATGCCACCCATTTTTCAACCATTGGCGAAGCTCGGGACAATGAACCCGTTATGCCGGTGCCTGCTCGCTTTGTGGGGGCTACGCCACCGCGATCGCGGGCGTACCTGAAGGCATTGAGCCTAGCGTTTTTGCGCGCTCACCTCCTAGAGGATGAAACGGCGCGCCAGTGGCTTACCCCCGCTGCTGCGTCGGCTCTGAGTATTCCACCCCATTCCCTGAGCTTGACCCACTCCTTGGCAACACCGATGCTGGATACAGCCTTGGATCAATTGGCAGTTACCCGCCGCGATCGCTAAGGGCGGCGACACACATTGGGGCTAGCGCTGCGCCTGAGTGCCATACATCGCCTGCAACACAACCGCAGGGTTCACCAGTTGACCGCGATGCCGCAACGTCCAGTGTAAATGAGGACCGGTGGTTCGCCCTGTCATCCCCACTCGGCCAATGCGCGCCCCCGTGGGTACTCGCTGTCCCTCTAAAATGAGCACTCCCCCTGGGCGATCTACCATGGCGCGGCCTTGGGGGGTTTGCTCAACTCGACCTTTCATGTGGCAATAGACGTGCTCCCATGCCCCTGAACGGATTCGCACCAAGGTGCCACAGGCGGTATCGTCCGAGACTTCAATCACCTGACCTGCCCACCAGTTACGAATGTAACTGCCTTCGGGGGCAGCAAAGTCAAGACCATTGTGGAATTCTGTGGTTGGTTCCCCCGTGGGCGATCGCCGGTAGCCGAAGGGTGAGCTATAGCCCTGAAAATTTTCTACAGGAAATGAAGCATCATTCCAGCGTAAGGTTCCTTGGCTACTATTTTGGGACGGTTGGCTCAGCTTGGGACTGCCCAGCACACCACCAAGGGCGATCGCCAATGCCAGACTGATTCGCTGCCAGTGCATAGTTCAACTCCTCACCATCTCTTTTTAGCCTACGGCTTTAGACCACTGTTGATGCACACCGTTCCCTATTCTAGGGGCACCCCCTTGTTTTCGCACTCCACCCTTGAAGTTTATTGAGATTTTATTGCAATAATAGGCTAGGGGAATTTAGCCAACCATTGCCCCTGTTGTCCCGATTGCCCCAGATAGCCCTAGGAGAACACCACCGTGAAACGATTTAGAGGACGTTATCAATGGCAAAAATTGGCCTATTCTACGGCACCCAGACCGGCAACACCCAGATGATTGCCGAAAAGATTCAGACTGCTTTTGGTGGAGCAGACATCGTCGCACTGCACGACATTGCCGATGCCGAACCAGAAGATTTTCGCAACTACAGTTACCTGATTATTGGCTGCCCCACGTGGAATATTGGCGAGTTACAGGCTGACTGGGAGGGATTCTACGATGAGCTAGAGGCAATTGACTTCAGCAACAAAAAAGTGGCCTACTTTGGTGCCGGCGATCAGGTGGGCTACGCGGATAACTTTGGCGATGCCATTGGCATTCTTGAGGCCAAAATTAGCGAGCAGGGCGGCAGCACCGTCGGCTATTGGCCTACCACTGGCTACGACTTTAATGAGTCGAAAGCGCTGCGGGGCAACCAATTTGTGGGGTTGCTCATTGATGAAGACAACCAATCTGAGCTAACGGATCAACGCATCCAACAGTGGGTGGCACAGCTAAGGACTGAATTCGATCTTTAGGCCTGCTGCGGGCAACTCTCTGAAACGGGCGCGAGGGTTGCCTCAATATTCTGATAATGATAATCAGCCTTAAAATACTTAAGGGGGTAGCCATGCTAGAGCTTGACCTACGCACCTATGCCGACAAAACTTACCGGCTCCACGATCTACAGCCCAAAGCCTCGGTGCCGCTCCAAGAGCGGTGTTGGCTGGTGCAATCGGGGACAGTAGAGATCAACCTTGTCGATAGCGAGGGAATGCTGTGTTTTGTTGGACTGGCCACAGCGGGCATGGCTATTTTGGGGCTCCCTTCTATTTGCTATGAAATTGAGGCGCTGCAACCGAGCCGCTTGCTCTCCTTTAGCCCTGCTGAGGTAGAGCAGTCGAGCCACCTCCTGCGGCTGTTGTGGGAAGGCCAACAGTGCCGCCAGTACTACAGCGATTTATTGCTGCGGGCAACCCACTACCCCACCGCCCTAGAGCAATTGCACGAGGTGCTGGTCATCTTGGCGCAGCTCCTTGGCATCAGAACACCGGCAGGGGTGCGGCTGCCCCTGCGGCTGACCCACGCGCGCTTGTCTCACTATACGGGCATTAGTCGCGTGACGGTGACTCGTTTGCTGAAAGAACTGTTACAGCAGCAGCGCCTATCTTGGCAGCGCGATCGCCACTTGACGCTGCCCGCAAGTTGTGTCCCATCACCCCCCATCCTCCCTTGCTCAATAGCGTTGGCGCCAAAAGGTCAGCACTGACCAAAGGCCGGTCAACCAACTGGCAAGAGCCAAAATAAGGAGAATGCCACCGGGGATCATCGTCAGCCAGCCGATGCCACGCAAAACGTACAGACTCAGAAACAGACTAAAACAAACAGCAAAGGTGTAATAGGCAGCGCGCACAGCAAATCGGGTGACGAAGTGTTATAGTTTACTTCGTAATGTAAGGGCATGAGACTTGTCAACAGTGAAACACTTAGCGTTGATGGGTGATCCCAACATCACAACTTGGTATCTAGAAATGGGTCTGCGGCAGCGGCGCGCTGCCATTCCTGCCCTATCGGTTGTGGATAACTGTGAAGGACCTAGTATGAGCTGATCGGCCTGCAACTTGAGGTTTGCGCCCTTGGCGTAAACTGGGTCGATCAGACGTAGTCAAGCGTTTTATTACATGTCTAACCTCTGAGGGTAGCCAGAAAAAGCTACTGGGGATTCATACCTAGCTTGTAGGACAAGCCATCTCTCCAGCGCAGATGACATTTTTGAGCGCTACCCCTCTGAGAATCAGCAACTCCAGCACAGTTGGCGTGGCGGTTATGTCTGTGAAACAGTCCCCAGCATCACTGGCTGTGCCTGTCTCTATTGTCTTGCGAGGTCAACTATGTCAGCATTTGCCACCCCTATTACCCCCGCTCCGATTCCCGACAACATTAGCCTTACGGATCTCATTGATAACTACTTCACGGCCTATAACTCCGGTCGTTTACGCGAACTGTGCCATCTGCTTGCCCAGCGGGTGCTCCAGCCAGAGGTGACTGTTGGTCTCAGTCTTTCCGGTGCCATGACCCCCACAGGCTTAGGGATTTCTGCCCTAGCGCCCTTAGTACGAGCGGGGTTTATCGACTACATCATCAGTACAGGGGCAAATCTCTACCACGATATTCACTACGCCTTGGGTATGGAACTTTACGCAGGGCATCCGTTTGTAGATGATGTGCAACTGCGGCAGCAGAGCAAGATTCGTATCTACGACATTATCTTTGACTACGATGTGCTCCTAGAAACCGATGCCTTTTTGCGGCAGGTGCTGCGCAGCGAAACGTTCCAGCACCGCATGGGAACTGCTGAGTTCCACTATCACTTGGGTCGCTATGTTCGCGAACTTGAGATCCAGCGGGGGCAACCCCATTCTTGCTTACTGGCAACAGCCTACGAGTGTGGGGTGCCCATTTACACCTCCTCTCCTGGGGATAGCTCCATTGGTATGAATGTGGCGGCGATCGCCCTCGAAGGCTCCAAACTGGTGATTGACCCGGCCATTGATGTCAACGAAACCGCGGCCATTGCCTACTTTGCTCGCGAAGCCGCTGGCGGAACTGGCAAAAGTGCCGCCCTGATCATTGGCGGGGGCAGCCCCAAAAACTTCCTGCTGCAAACCCAGCCGCAAATCCATGAGGTGCTGGGCTTACCTGAACGGGGGCACGATTACTTTATTCAAATTACGGATGCTCGACCAGATACAGGCGGGCTATCGGGGGCGGTGCCGAGCGAGGCTGTTAGCTGGGGCAAAGTGGATCCCCAAGGGCTACGGGATACGGTGGTGTGCTATACCGACAGCACCATTGCCCTGCCGATTCTCACCGCCTACTGCCTCAATCGCTGTCCATCTCGTCCACTGAAGCGGTTGTACGATCGCCGGGGTGAAATGATAGAGCGGTTGCAGGAGCTTTATTTGCAAGCACAACTCCAGCAGAAAGTCCAAGACATCCCCCCCCCTGTAGCCACCTATCCCTGTGGCACGCCGATTCGCCGCAGCTAGCCACCCTCTCGGGGGATCTGTGCGGATCCCTCGAAGGCTCGGGCAAGGTTTTCCGGTGTAAAGACCTCCGCCGTAGTGCCGTATGCTAGGATGCTTCGGTTTACAAGGATCACCTGATCGCAAAAGGTGGTAATTGAGGCCAGATCGTGGGTCGAGATCAGAATTGTGCGCCCCGCCTGCCGCTCTGCCAAGAGTAAATCAATGATGAGCTTCTCGGTTTTGATGTCCACCCCCGCAAAGGGTTCATCCAGCAGCAGCACCGCTGCCTCTTGGGCAAAGGCACGGGCTAAGAACATGCGTTTCTTTTGCCCCCCGGACAGTTCGCCGATTTGGCGGTGGCGCAGTGGCCAGAGTTCAACTTGCTCAAGGCTTTGGCGCACTCGTTGGCGGTCGGCTGCCCGCGGTTGCCGCAGCCAGTTCATTTTGCCGTAGCGTCCCATCATGACTACATCCCAAACCCGCAGCGGAAACTGCCAGTCCACGTCTTCGCTTTGGGGCACATAGGCCACAAGGGAACGCCGCTGTACCTGCCGCAGGGGCAGACCATGGATGTGCACTTGACCCCTCACGGGCTGCACAAACCCCATGATGGCCTTAAAGAGGGTGGATTTACCGGCACCGTTCATCCCGACAACGCCACAGATTGTCCCTGCGCTGAGTTGCAGCGTGGCACCGTAAAGAGCAATCGTGCGGTGGTAGGCTACGGTAACATTTTGCAGGTCAATGGCGGGCTGGGGAATCATGGTGTGTTTTTTCCAGTGAGGCCGTTAAGGAGGGTGTCAATGTTGTATCTGAGCAACTCTAGGTAGGTGGGGGCATTCCCCCCTGGCGGGGAGAGGGAGTCCACATAAAAAATGCCCGCAAAGGTTGCCCCTGACTCGCGGGCTACTTGCTGTTGGGGCGCTGGGTTGACGGTGCTTTCACAAAAAACAGCGGGAATTTTTTGCGCTCGTACCGTGGCGATCGCCTGTGCCATCTGCTGGGGGGTTCCCTGCTGATCAGCGTTCACTGGCCACAGATAAACTTCCTGAAGTTCATAGTCTCGCGCTAGGTAGGAAAAGGCACCCTCACAGGTGACGATATAGCGTTGGTTGGCTGGCAGCACGGCTAACGCTTGCCGCAGTTGTTGATCTAAGGCTTGAATGGCTGCTTTGTAGGCAGCGGCATTGGCGGCGTAGGTGGCGGCTCCCGCCGGATCCAATTCAGTGAAAGCCTTGCGAATATTTTCGATGTAGATCAGGGCATTTTGCGGTGACATCCACGCATGGGGATTGGGCTTCCCTCGGTAGGCATCCGCAGTAATGGGCATGGGCACAACCCCTGCGGTGAGGGTAACCCGTGGTACATTGGGCAAGCTGTTGTAAAAACGATCGCCCCAACGCTCTAGACCTAAGCCATTTTCCAGAATTAGGGCCGCCTGTTGGCCGCGCACCAGATCGCTGGGGGTGAACTCATAGCCGTGAACTTCAGCGCCGGGTTTAATTAGGGATTCAACTCGTAGGCGATCGCCCGCCACCTGCTGCGCCATATCCGCTAATACGGTAAACGTCGTAAGCACTAACGGCCGCTCCTGCGCTTCGGTTTGGGTTTCAGCAACCGGGGCACTGCTCTGGGGCGGAGGGGCGGCACAACCACCCACCAATAACACCCCTACCAATACCCACCGCAAACCAGCCATGCCTTTCATAATTCTTTCATAATTTCAGCCTAGCACAGGCCGGTTAATAATCATGACAAAGAAAATGAAATCTCTCCCCTTGGAGGGCGATCGCCCCGTCCGATACACTGAGGGGAAGGAGTCCTCGGAGGGAACGGTGAAAAGACACAAACATTGGCTCGGTATTGTCGTTGTTCTGTTATGGCTAGGAACGCTTGTTATCTCTCCAGTACCAGCAGTTGCCCTACCAACGTCCCCGGCCTTGTTCGCACGGCTACCTCAAGGCAATGCCGTCACGGATCCCAAAGCCTTATTACGCCTAGCCTTACCCATTAACAACCCCACCGCCCGGGAGTTGCAAAGCGATCTGGAGCAAATTTCCTTTCTGGTACGCGGTAAGCAATGGTCAAAAATTGCCAGCAACATCAATAAAGCCAAAGCCATTGTGCGCGATCGCGCCGATGAACTCTTGAGCAGTATTGCCCCCGAACAACAGGACAAAGCGAAAGCCCTGCTGGCGGATTTAACAGACTCCCTCGAGCGCCTCCAGACAGCCGCCGAAACCAAAGATCGCAGCCAGCTTCTGCCCGCTAAAGCCGCAGCGCTTGACCTGGTGGGGGATTTAGAGGCCATGATGGTGCAAGACTACAACTACACCCCCCCCAAAGAGTATGCCCACCTACCCCAGTTGCGCGGACGAGCCACCGTCGTCATGGAAACCTCCAAAGGCAACCTCACCATTGTGGTGGACGGCTATAGTGCCCCCCTCACCGCTGGCAATTTTATTGACCTAGTGCAGCGGCATTTCTACGATGGCTTACCCTTTACCCGTGCCGAAGAGTCCTACGTGTTGCAGGCCGGGGATCCCCCAGGCCCAGAAGACGGCTTTATCGATCCACAAACCAAACAGTACCGCACCATTCCCCTTGAAATTCTTGTTGAGGGGGACAAATCTCCCCTCTACGGCATCACCTTAGAGGATGCTGGTCGCTACCTTGAGCACCCAGTACTACCCTTTTCCGCCTACGGTACCCTTGCCTTAGCGCGCCCGAACGATGATCCCAATGGTGGCTCTTCCCAGTTTTTCTTTTTACTCTTTGAGCCAGAACTCACCCCTGCCGGGCTAAACCTCCTAGATGGCCGCTATGCCGTATTTGGCTACGTTATTGAGGGCGAAGAGACCCTCCGGCAACTGCGCCAAGGGGATAAGATTCTGTCGGTGAAGGTCGTGGATGGCCTTGAAAATTTGGTTCAGCCTGCAACAACTTAGCTCTTGCCGGCTGCTAGCCACACACTGGGGTTTGCTAAAATGGCGGTGCAACCCTCATCAAGGGGTTGTAGGTTCCGTGTGAGGAAAACTCATGCCATTACGTCAGCAATTGCTTTTGGGATGCGCCACGGTGGTTCTCGCCTTGGCAAGTGTGGGGTCGAATGCCGCGCCGCTGCCCAAGTGGATGGAGCGCCTCAACCTCAACCCCCAGCAAACCCAGCAAATGCAGGCGGTAGAGCGCAAATATAGTGAAACTGTGCGGCAGCAGCAAGCAGCCCTGAATACGGCAGAGGAGACACTAGAAAAACTCATGGTAGCAGGTGCACCCACCGCCCAACTCCAGCAGCAATTTGATCAAGTGATGCGTTTGCGAGAAACCCTGCATCGCACTCGTTTTGCAGCCGCTGTAGAAGTTCAACAGATTCTCACTCCAGCACAACGGCAGCAACTATCGGCGATGAATCGGCAACGGCTAGAAAACCTGCGGAACTCTCTCCGGCAGGGCACAATGATGCCATAGCTTGGCTCAGCCGCCTGAATGCTATGACCTGAAAAGGAGTTTCGCGATGGGTACTGAGTCCCACTCTCACTCCCCTGAGTCACCCTCTGTGCCGCCTCGTTTGCACACTCACCCCCACCACCACAGTGAAGCATCGCTGCGGGCCATTATGAATCGCCTAGCTCGCATTGAAGGCCATGTGCGGGGGATCAAAACCATGGTGCACGAGAGCCGTCCTTGCCCAGAAGTGCTGATTCAAATTGCAGCGGTGCGAGGGGCACTGGATCGAGTGGCGCGGTTAATTCTAGATGAGCACCTGAATGAGTGTGTAACCCGCGCTGCCCAAGAGGGGCGGATTGATCAGGAATTGGCGGAACTCAAGGCGGCGCTGGATCGCTTCTTGGGCTAGGGAATCCCATTTGATACACTAGGTGAACATTGGTTTCTGCACAGGTCTATGTCTGCTGTTATTGCTGCTAACTGGTTTCTGGGGGTTGTTTTTGCTGTATTTACCCTAGTGTTCATCGTCCGCATTGTGTTGACGTGGTATCCCCAAACCAATGTGCAAGGGCCGCTCAAGCTGATTTACTGGCTATCAGAACCCGTGTTGGCACCCACGCGGCGGGTCATCCCCCCCTTGGGAGGGGTGGATATTAGCCCAATTATCTGGGTGGGCATTGTGACCTTGCTGCGACAGCTTTTAGTGGGGTCGCAGGGGTTATTGTTTCTCCTGTTTCCGCCAGCTTAGTGACCACGATCGCACCGGAGGTTAAACCGTTCCTCAAATGGGCCGGAGGAAAGTCGCAACTTCTTGGCCAAATAGCTCCCTATTTACCCACGCAGTGCCGTTGCTATGCGGAGCCGTTTTGCGGTAGCGCAGCGCTGTACTGGTATGTGTACCGGCAATCGCAGCAGGGCGCGTTTTCCTTGCAGCAGGTACGCTTAGGCGATCGCAATCCAGAACTCATCAATTGCTATGAAATGGTGCGCGATCGCGTTGAGGATCTGATTCTTCTGTTGAGTGAGTATCGCCAGCAGCACAGCAAAACCTTCTACTATCATATTCGCAGCCTAGCGCACCAGCAGTTAGATCCCCTGACGCGGGCAGCGCGACTGATCTACTTAAATAAAACCTGTTTCAATGGCTTGTACAGGGTCAATCGTGCCGGTCAGTTCAATGTGCCTATGGGCAGCTATCGCAATCCCCAGATCGCCGATGCAGCAACCTTGCGTTTAGCGAGTGCCGCCTTGCAAAATGTTTGCCTTGAGGTGGCAGACTTCCCGGCAGTGCTCCAGTGGGCCAGCGCTGGTGACTTTATCTACTTTGACCCTCCCTACTATCCCCTTTCTAAAACCGCGAGTTTTACCAGTTATACCCATCATCCCTTTGGTGCCGCAGAGCACCATGCCTTGGCTGAGGTCGTGGCAGAGTTGGATCGGCGGGGGTGCTACGTAATGGTGAGTAATGCTTGGGTTGAACCGGTGCTGAGCCTATACCAGCGGTGGCAATGTATTGAACTCAAGGCAGGGCGGGTCATTAATGCCCACGGCCATAAGCGGGGCAAAATTAGTGAGCTACTGGTCATTAACTACCCTCGGGAGGGTGAGGGATGCCCTTAATCAGCGTCAACACTGCTGCGGCACTTATTCGGCAGCATTTACCCGATTGGGGAACGGAAATCGTGTCCTTGAGTACCCTGCACCCTCGGATACTCGCAGAACCAATTCTTAGCGATCGCCCCTATCCCCCCATTGACCGGATTATGATGGATGGCATTGCCCTGAATTGGCAGCATTATGACGCTGGCCAGCGAACCTTTCCAATTCTTGGCACTGTGGCAGCCGGGGATGTGCCACCGCCCTTGAGCGATCCTAGCGCCTGTTTTGAAGTCATGACAGGAGCGGCTCTGCCCCAGGGCTGTGATTTAGTGATTCCCTACGAAGCCCTAGAGATCAAAGAGGGCATAGCGTCTATCCGACACCCTGAGCCATGGCTGCCCTACCAGTTTGTCCACCGCTGTGGCAGTGATGCCCCTGCCGGAGCCGTTATTTTGCCTGCTGGCACTCCTCTTCACAGTCCAGCGTGGGGGATTCTTGCCTCTGTGGGGCACACTCAAGTGAGGGTCAAACGTTATCCGCGCACCCAACTGATTGCCACCGGCAATGAACTGGTGGCACCGGAGCAAACACCCAACCCCCATCAATTGCGGCTCTCTAACACCTATGCCCTTGCGGCAGCATTGCAGCGCCAAGGCTACTCCCAAGTGAGTCTGACCCATCTGCCGGATGATCCCCAACGGTTAGCGCAGCACTACCAAGCAGCCAGCCAAACCCATGATTTACTCATCTATTGCGGTGGCGTGTCCAAAGGCAAATTTGATTATTTACCGCAGCTGTGGCAGCAACAGGGGGTGCAGCAATATATCCATGGGGTAGCGCAGCGACCGGGAAAACCGCTGTGGTTTGGGATCGATCATCAACGTCAAACGGCTGTTTTTGGCCTGCCCGGAAACCCCGTCTCTAGCTTGGTCTGCTTGCATCGGTATCTGCTAGAAACACCCGTACTCTACGCTCGCTTAGCTGCACCCGTTCATTTTGAAAAACCCTTAGCCTACTTTTTACCCGTTAAACTAGAAACCACCCAAAATGCTGAACTGGTCGCTCACCCGCGCCCCATGCAAAACTCTGGTGATTTCTTGGCCTTAGCCGATACAGATGGCTTTGTTGAACTGCCAGCAGAGCAGCAGACATTTGCCGCAGGGGAGTGTTACCGCTATATCCCTTGGAGTTAACTCATGAGGGGTTCGGGGAGCGATACGTCCCACGCTGTAGCCGTAGGGTCAGCGTCGGAAGTCGGAAGAATGTCACATCGGGTAGGGCTGGAAGCCCCGTACTTCAGTGCGGGGAGGAAAGCTCCTTTAGCAACTTCAGTTGTTTTAGGTTATAATTGTACTGCGGACACCAGAAACGGTTGTTCAAGGCACTGGTAACGGTCGATTGGGGGTGTTGTAAACCACCCCAGAGGCTCGCGGTTGGCTTGCTAACTGCAGGGCTACTAAAAACTCCCTGCTTTAGCTGGGAGTAGTTTACACCCGAAAGTCATACTTAATACTCAGC
>NZ_JAKLTV010000031.1:0-24430 GCF_022698185.1 Synechococcus sp. PCC 6717
CTTCCGATCTCAAAGACCCCCTACTCACCTCAAGCATTTCTGCTATTGGGACTACGTTTATGTTTCGGTTTGTGGTTTCGCACTTTTCAACACTAGCCAATTCGATACGCTCAACATCCTGCCATTGCTTGCAGTGGTTTAGGCTTGCCGCCAAAGCGGTGGTGACTTACTTGCCGGGATTTCTCCGTACTAGGATGTTTCTTCGCGTAGTTGATACGCCTACTTTCCACGTCTCTAGTTTAACACATAGAGAGGGCTAAAGCCCCCTGAGTTGGCTGTATCCCCTCGCTAAAGCGGAGGGGTTTTAGCCCGCCCACATCACTCCTATAAGATTTAGTCTGATTGCCCATAATTGTTCTGGAAACCAAGCTCAGGGGGAATCCAAATCAGTTCGCGCTGATTGATGACGCGATTAGAACGGCTCAGTTCATTCGCAACATATGTCTGCGCTACTGGATGGGGGCGTTGCTGAATAGACGTATGATCTTCGGGTTTGAGTCTTTTGCCGCCCTCACCCTAGCCCTCTCCCAACGGAGAGGGAACAAGACTCTTAGCTCCCTTCTCCTTGGGGAGAAGGGTTGGGGATGAGGGTAATTCATAGCCACATTCAGCAACACCAGTTATTGCAACCCCGTGTAGTCATTCCGTCGCACTTTCGCACCGCCACATCTGATCCGAACAATTGCGATTTAACGGGCTTAGATGACTTTTTATCAGTAATGGAAGGCACCCCTGTGCGGTGGAGTGGCAGTAGCTCACTTGCAGCCTCAGCGGGGAATTTACCACACACAACAACGATTCAAATTCTCAGCGTGTAATACGTGTCATAAAGAAGGCCTGTCTTTCCCTTGAGATATGATTTGGACATAGAACCACGCCACGTCTTTCACAGGGAACAGGTTAACTTTCCCGGCCGAAATGCTGATGTTGAAATGATTCCGCAGCAATTAATTCTCCGTAATTTTTTAAGTTATCGTCAGGCAATGCTCCCCTTTCGGGGGTTACACCTTGCCTGTATTTGTGGTGCCAATGGGGCGGGCAAATCCTCTTTATTAGAGGCCATTGCTTGGGCACTGTGGGGGCAAAGTCGCGCCAGCCGTGAGGATGATGTCATCTACTACGGTGAAGTTGAAGCCTACGTTGATTTTGAGTTTACGGTGCAAGGCCAAGGCTATCGCGTTGTGCGGGTTCGCCGCCGTCAACAGGGTACTGTCCTAGAGCTTCAGGTACAAACAGCGGTGGGCTACAGTTCCCTGACCCAGCGATCGCTGCGAGCCACCCAAGAGAAAATTATTCAAATTCTGCGCCTTGACTATCCAACCTTTGTTAACTCTGCCTATCTGCGTCAAGGCCGTGCTGATGAATTTATGGCGAAGCGTCCCAGTGAGCGCAAGCAACTATTGGCTGCGCTGTTGGGCTTAGAGMAATACGAGCCATTAGCAGAGGCTGCCCGCGATCGCGCCCGGGAGTACAAAGCACAAATCACCCTGCTTGAACAACGCCTGAGCGCTGAGGCCAC
Organism: Synechococcus sp. PCC 6717; assembly: GCF_022698185.1. Lineage (NCBI taxonomy): Bacteria > Bacillati > Cyanobacteriota > Cyanophyceae > Synechococcales > Synechococcaceae > Synechococcus > Synechococcus sp. PCC 6717. Next base: position 1,520 of record NZ_JAKLTV010000031.1, read on the forward strand.
TCAATTGGCGGCGCAGGCTCACCTTCAGGTGCAACACCAACACTTAACAGCGCGCATTGCCCAGCAGCGGCAGCACTTGCATCAGCAGCAGCGGGTTCTGCAAGAGCAGCAGGCCGCCTACCATGCCCAACAACTCCGGCAGCAGGAGTACCATAATCTTGTGCAGCAGCAGCATACCCTTGCCACCACCATTGAGCACCTCGAACAACAGTGCAATGCCTTAATCCAGCAACGGCAGGCGATCGCCAACTTACTGGAGCGAGCAGCGGAACTTGAGGTAGCGGCGTGCCAATGGCAGGATCTCACAGCGCAAGAGAGTGCTCTACAACAGCGCTTTAGTGACTACCAACGGCTGCGCCACGAGCGCGATCGCCAGCAGGCAATTTTAGAGGCGCAGCGTCAGGACTTACTGCAGAGGCTGCACAAAGTGGATACCCAAATTCACCTGATCCAAGAACAGAGCCAGCACCTAGCCACCCTCATCGCCAAGGAGCCGGACATCCTCAGTGCCCTAGAGCAGCTCCAGCAGGCTCGTGCCCAGCTACAGGAACTAGAGGAACTGCAACAACAGGTCTTCCCCCTTCTGCGCGCCAAGCATCAGCTTGAGACCCAGCGGCAACAGCACTATGAGCATCTCAGGAGCCGCCGTGAGGAACTCCAGCAGCGATGGCACCACCTACAGGCGCAATTAAATCGCCAACCCGAGCTTGAGCAGGCGGTGTCGGTGATTACGGCGCAAATTGAGACCCTTGAAAAGAAACGCATCTATCAGGAGCACCTGCGGCAAAAGGGGCTTGAACGCCGTCAGTTTATGGAGCAATTGCAAGCACGCCAACGGGACTACGAGCGCCAAATTGGTCACCTTGATGAGTCCCTCGACCGTCTTGGCCAACCGGGAGCCGTCTGTCCCCTGTGTCAGCAACCCCTTGACGAGGAGCACTATCAGCAGGTGCTACGCCGCAATACCGCCGAAAAAGAAGACCTGCTCAATCAAGTGTGGGTTATTCGTGAGCAGCTAGCGGTCTCCGAGCGGGAAATTCAAGTCTTGCGCCGCGAGTATCTGGCGGTGGGGTATGAAGTCTCAGAACTCACGCAGTTATTTGAGCAGCGGGGGTACCTCCAACAGCAGATACAGTCCACCACTGATCTTGGCTCGCAACTCACTGCCCTAGCCACGGAACTGGAGGAACTCGATGCGCTCCTGCAAACAAATACATGGGGGCAGGAGAGCCTGCAGGAATTAGAAGAGATTGAGGCGCAGTTGGCCAGCTTGAACTACGACGAGAAAAATGTGGCGATCGCCCGCGCGCAGGTGGAACAATGGCGCTGGGCTGACGCTAAACAGCAGGAACTGCGTCACGCCAAACGGCAGTATCGTCAACTTCAGCAGCAACTCCCTCCCCTAGAAGCCCAGCAGCAACAGCTACAGCACGAGTTGGCAACCCTTCTGCACGACTCAGAGGCGGCGATCGCCCTGCGCACCCTAGATGAGCAACTTGCCGCCCTCGCCTATGATCCCAAGGCGCATGCTGAGCTACAAGCCGCCTTAAGGACATTGCAACCCCAGCTAGAGGCCTATCAAGAGCTACAGCGGGGGCGATCGCGCCTGCCCGAACTCGACCAAAAACAACAGGAACTAGAGCAAACCCTTGCCCTGCAAAGAGCCCAACGAGACAGTATTCAGCACCAACTGCAACAGCTAGCGCAATCCTGCACCGCCATGGCTGCCCAAGCCGCCACCCTTGAGCACCTCCAACAGCAGCTTACCCAGCAGCAGCACCACTTGGAAGCGGATTTGGCCGCTCACGGTAAACTAACAGCTGAGCTAGAACAACTGACGCGGCTGGCCAAGGAACACCAGCAGGGTCAGCAGCACCTTGAGCAACTGCGCCACCACTTCCGTGTGTACAGTGAACTGGCTCAGGCCATGGGGAAAAATGGCATTCCAGCCATGCTCATTGAAACGGTGCTGCCCCACCTTGAGGCGGAAACCAATGCCATCTTGGGGCGGCTCAGCAACCACCAACTGCATATCCAGTTTATTACCCAGCGCAGTCGTCAGCGGGGCAGTGGTGACCGTAAACCCATTGAAACCCTTGATATTCTGATCGCCGACTGCCAAGGCACCCGCCCCTACGAAAGCTATTCCGGCGGTGAAGCGTTTCGGATCAACTTTGCCCTACGACTGGCCTTAGCACGCCTGTTAGCACAACGCTCCGGTAGTGATGTCCAGTTTTTAATTATTGATGAAGGCTTCGGCACCCAAGATGCCCAAGGCTGCGAACGCCTCATTGCTGCCCTCAACGCGATCGCCCCTGAGTTTCAGTGTATTTTGGCCATTACCCACGTGCCCGCCCTCAAGGAAGCCTTTCAAACCCGCATTGAAGTGACCAAAGGCGATCAAGGGTCTCAGATCAGCGTTATTGCCTAGGCATCCCGGATGGCAAAGCGGCAGCAGCAAAGACCCCTAGCAGATACAATGCCGATACAATAAAAGGCATAAAATACCGGTGCTCCTGCTGCTATGACGCGATCGCACCCTGTCGCTGCCACACCTGACCTCCTCCACGACCTGCAAGCGGTGCTTGATGACCTAAATAACTATCAACATGACCTCACCTACGAGGCAGCAAAAACGGCCTTAGAACAACTGCTGGCGGATTGTAGCGCCACTGCCGGTGAAACCTCACCCCTTGCCGGAGCGATCGCCCAGTTAGAAGATATGCTGGACAAACTCCACTACGGTGTGGTGCACATTGCTGTCTTTGGCCTAGTGGGGCGCGGTAAATCATCGCTTCTCAATGCCCTGCTGGGAGAGCCGGTCTTTGCTACAGGCCCCATCCACGGCGTGACCCGACAGCAGGCAGCAGCACTGTGGCAGGTGTCTGACCCTGAAGGACACAGGCGATCGCCCATTCGCCTCATTGACACCCCCGGGCTGGATGAGGTCAACGGTGCCGAACGGGAAGCGCTAGCTCGGCAGGTGGCACAACAGGCGGATTTGATCCTCTTTGTGGTGGCCGGAGACCTGACGCGGCTGGAGTACGAGAGCCTCAGTCAACTGCGCGCCGCCAGTAAGCCCATGCTGTTGGTGTTTAACAAGGTGGATCAGTATCCAGAGGTTGATCGCCAAGCTATCTATGCCAAACTTCGCGATGAGCGAGTTAAAGCACTCCTCTCACCTGAGGAAATTGTAATGGTGGCGGCGGCGCCCCTAGTGCCCCACGTGCAGCAGGATGCCCAAGGCCGGGTGCAGGTGACCATGACGGTGGGCGCACCCCAGATTGAGCCTCTGAAAGTGAAAATTTTGGAGGTGTTGGCGCGCGAAGGTAAGGCGCTGATTGCCCTAAACTCGATGCTATTTGCCAACCAAGTCAGTCAGGAGTTAGCACACTATAAACTCACACTGCGGGAGCAGGAGGCTAACCAACTCATTTGGAAAGGGGCAGTGGCCAAGTCCTTGGCGATCGCCCTCAATCCGGTGACGGTGCTAGATATGGTCAGCAGTGCCGTCATTGACGTAACAACCATTCAACTGCTCTCACGCCTCTACGACATTGAGATGACAGAGGCGGGTGCCAAAGACCTGCTGCAAACCATTGCGTTGGCCATGGGCGGCATTAGTTTGGGGGATTTTGCGGCCAACCTTGGCCTCAGTGCTCTTAAGGGGACATTGGGGCTAGCGGCGCCCGTCAGCGGTGGGCTTGCCCTAGGGCCTTACCTTGCGGTGGCCATCACTCAAGCCAGTATTGCCGGGGTCTCATCCTATACGATGGGGCAAGTGGCGAAAACCTATTTTGCCAATGGCGCTGGTTGGGGAGGGGCAGGGCCGAAAACCGTCGTCCAGAAAATTTTAGGCCAACTCGATCAACGGCATCTCCTGAGCCGTCTCAAAAGCGAAATTCAGAGCCAACTGCGCCCGCCAGCTAGGGAAGAAGCTTTTTGACCGTTGCAATGAGTTGAGCGGGGTCAAAGGGCTTGGTAATGTAGGCATCGACCCCTTGCTTTTTTCCCCAGTGAATATCAAAGTCTTCGCTTTTCGTCGTGCACATAATCACTGGCACATTCTGCGAGGCTGGCTCCCCCTTCACCCAACGGCACAGTTCATAACCATTCATGCGGGGCATGACCACGTCGAGAATGATGAGATCCGGGCATTGCGCTTTGATTTTTTCTTGAGCTTCTAGGCCGTCCTCAGCTTCAATAACCTCGTAGCGTTGTTCCTTCATAATTTCGACAATCATTGCCCGGAGGGTAGGACTGTCATCAACAACCATGACTGTGGCCATAAAAGTTCTGCCTGATACCGCTAAGAAACGATACTGTGATTATGGATGAGGTGGAGCGTACATTATAATATTGCCCATGGTATAGCCTATCATTTCTTACCCTGTTTGCAAAAATTGGCGGCAGACACTACCGGTGACCCAAGAGGTCACAACGGGTAGGGCTGGAAGCCCCGTACTTCAGTGCGGGGAGGAAAGCTCCTTTAGCAACTTTAGTTGCCTTAGGTTATAATTATACTGCGGACACCAGAAACGGTTGTTCAAGGCACTGGTAACGGTCGATTGGGGGTGTTGTAAACCACCCCAGAGGCTCGCGGTTGGCTTGCTAACTGCAGGGCTACTGAAAGCTCCCTGCTTTAGCTGGGGGTAGTTTACTCTGTGGATTCTGTGGGGGCTGCAGATTCAGATTGGCGCTGCACTTGCTGCGCCGCCCGCTGGATTTGGTCTTTGTACTTTGCGGGTGCCAGCTCTACTGCTTTGGCATACAAGGGCGCGGCTTCAGCGGCTTTTCCTTGCTCGGTGAGGGTCATCGCCTGCGCCAGCACTGGGCGGAAATCTGCCGGATGTTCCTTGCTAAGGTTTTGGAACAGGGTCAGCGCCTCGCCAAATTGTTTTTGAGCAATGTAGATGTCCCCCAGCAATAGTTGTACCGAGGTCACATCCACGCTGCCGGGTTGGACTTGGTTGGCCTGCTCTGCGCCTTGGAGCGTCTCTTCAATCAGACCTAGGGCGGCTTGGGGGCGATTTTCTTGCAGATAGAGATCAACAAGGCCACGCAGGGCGTTGAGGTTGCCGGGTGCTTTCGCTAAAACTGCTTGGTAGGTTTGCGCTGCCCCTTCGCGATCTCCCGTTTGCTGCTGTGCCTGACCTAGCAGGATGGCATACTCACTTTGCTCAGGGCGCTGTGCCGCCAATTTTTTCAGGGGATCAATCACGCTCTTAATGCTGCCTTTCCCCAGTTGAATCAGTTGGAGCCGGGTCATCACTAAGCCTTCGAGTGCGGTGGGGTTATTGGGTTCGCGCTCTAAGACCAATTGATAGCCTTTTTCCTGAGCTTGCAGTTCGGCCACTTGGTCACTGGTGTTAGGACTGGCGACAGGGGTGGGAGTCTCTGCGGGTTTAGTAAAGGCACTGGTGAGCAAGGGCACCAAGGAAATGGCCACAAAGGGAATGATCCCCAAAATTAAAACCAGAAGCGTGACCCATTTTTTGCGCATAGGGAGTCCTTAGGAGCAGTGTGCCATTGAGGGGTACTGTCTGTACGATTCTAGCCCATGTCTATATGCCGATCTGTGCCAATTTTGGCAGCGGTGCACCCCTTGTTAAAATTTGAAGGATTCCTCTGAGCACCACAGCACCATGACTGATTTAACCCCCGAAACCATTAATTGTGCCGAAGCCTGTGTGAATGGCTGTGTCCTAGGCGATCGCTGCCCCAACCGCGAGTATAGCGCTGCTGCTAGTAAGTTTATGCACGATACCCCCCTTGACCAAATCCTGCAAATTGCCGCCGACAGTGTGGAAAAACGCTTTTTAGCGGCCTTGGAGCGCGATCGCCTGCGGCTATCAGATACGTCTCAAGACTAACACCGCCAGTGTGCCCTAGGGTGGTAGGGTGAGGGGCAACCCTAGTTTACTGCTATGTCTCGACTCCGCGCTCTTCAAGGCTACCTGCTGGTGCGGCTGCTGCTTGCACCCCTCATGCTCTGGACGATTGTGACCATCGTATTTCTATTGCTGCGAGCCACGCCGGGGGATCCCGTCGATGCGGTGTTGGGGCCGCGGGCACCGGCTGCGGTCAAGGAGGCGCTGCGGCAACAGTTAGGCTTAGCTCAGCCCCTGTGGCAACAGTATTTGACCTACCTTGGCCAATTGCTCCACTTCGATTTGGGCACCTCCCTCACTAGCCAAGGGGAGGCAGTGACGACAATTATTGCCAAGCACTTTCCAGCAACCGCAGAACTGGCGCTCTTTAGTTTGGCGATCGCCTTCGGGTTGGGGGTCATCATCGGTAGCGTCGCAGCCGTTAGAGCGGGATCCGCGTGGGATATAGGCGGGCGTTTGTTTGGCATTATTACCTACGCCTTACCCCTATTTTGGCTAGGGATGCTGTTGCAACTGCTATTTGCGGTAGAACTAGGCTGGTTACCCCTAGGCACGCGCTACCCCATTACCCTCTCCCCCCCCAATGGCCCCACCGGACTCTACACCCTCGATGCCCTGCTCAGCCTTAACCTGCCTCAATTTGGCGTTGCCCTCTACTACCTCACACTGCCGGCATTAACCTTGGGGATTGTCCTCAGTGGTATTTTTGAGCGCATTGTCCGCGTCAACCTCAAAGAAACCCTGCTTGCTGACTACGTTGAAGCAGCTCGCGCCCGCGGCATCCCCGAATCCCGAATTCTGGTTCACCATGCCCTAAAAAATGCCCTAATTCCCGTCATCACCGTTCTGGGGTTGACCCTAGCCAGCCTGTTGGGGGGGGCAGTGCTCACCGAAGTCACCTTTTCTTGGCCGGGACTGGGGAATCGCCTCTACGAAGCCATTGCCCTACGGGACTACCCAACTGTACAGGGAATTATTGTTTTCTTTGCGGTGATTGTTGTTGTTGCCAGTATTGTGATTGATATGATCAATGCGTGGGTAGATCCGCGCATTCATTATTAGCATTGCACCATCGCCCCGCCGTTGCCGATAATATAGTTACAAAACTTAAAACTGGGAGATGTTTCACTATGGTGTTAGCGGTTGGCACCCCTGCTCCGGCCTTTACTACCACAGATACAACGGGTAAGCCGGTCTCGTTGGCCGACTTTGCCGGTAAAACCGTTGTTCTCTACTTTTATCCCAAGGACGACACCCCGGGCTGCACCAAAGAAGCCTGTAGCTTCCGGGACAACTACGCGGCGTATCAGGAGAAAGGTATTGTTGTGTTGGGGGTCAGTGGTGATGACGAAGCCTCTCACCAAAAATTTACCGAAAAATTTAGTCTCCCCTTTCCCTTACTCGCCGATGTCAACAAGTCCATTATCAAAGCCTACGATGTTGATGGTGGGGGTTATGCCAAGCGGGTGACCTACGTCATTGATGGCAATGGCATTATTACCCACGTTTATACCAGTGTGAAAACGGACACCCATGCCACCGATATTTTGGCAGACTTAGGTCTTTGAGTTCATCCACAGGCGATCGCGCTACTGGCCTCGTGCGCTCATGGCATTCTTGTGCATAATGAAACGGTTGGCAACGCATCCTCGCCTGTGTATATTAAGCAGCTTGAACTCACGAATTTTAAGTCGTTTGGCGGCACAACGCTGATTCCGCTGTTACCGGGCTTTACCGTTGTTTCGGGGCCGAATGGATCGGGGAAGTCTAACCTTTTGGATGCCCTACTGTTTGCCTTGGGGCTGGCCGGTTCTAAGGGAATGCGGGCGGAGCGCTTGCCAGATTTAGTGAACCACAGCCAAACGCGCCGTGGTCACAGTGTTGTGGAAACCCGAGTGACGGTGACCTTTGCCCTTGAGGATACCGCTGAATGGCGGGTAACGCGGCGGTTGCGGGTAACAAAGCAGGGCACCTATACCTCGACCTATGCCATCAATGACCAACCCTGCACGCTCAATGAACTGCACGAGCAGTTACAGGCGTTTTGCATCTATCCCCAAGGGTATAACGTGGTGTTGCAGGGGGATGTGACTGGCATTATTTCGATGAATGCCAAAATGCGCCGCGAAATCATTGACGAATTAGCGGGGGTGGCAGATTTTGACCGCAAAATTGCCCAAGCGCGGGAAAAACTTGACACGGTGAAGGAGCGTGAGGAGCGCTTTCGGATTGTTGAACATGAACTCATTCAGCGGCGCGATCGCCTCGATCGAGATCGGATCCAAGCCCAAAAGTACCAAGCCCTGCGCCAAGAGCTACAGGAACGGGAACAGTGGCTTTTAGTACGGCAGTGGCAAGCCCACGCCCAGCAGAAAGCTCAACTGGCGGCACAACTCCAGCAGCTAAAACAGGAACAGATAACCCGCCAGCAGCAACTTGAGCAACAGCAGGCACAGATTGCTGCCGCCATCACTACCCTTGAGCAGCTCAATCAACAGGTCAAGGCGCTCGGCGAAGAGGAGTATCTGCGGGTGCAGGCTCACTTGGCGGATCTGCAAGCACAGCAGCGACAATGCCAGCGGCAGCAGCAGGACTTGCAACAGCAGCAACAGTCTATAGGGGAGCAGTTACAGGCTCAGCAGGCTCGACGCGAAGAGCAACTGGCACAGCAGCAGCAGCTAGGAGCGCAACTCGCCCAGCAGCAGACCCACGAGCGGCAAGCGTTGGTACAGGCGGCTGCTACCGCGGAGGAGACCCTCAACCAACTGCGCCGCGAAGCCCAAGACCTGAGTACTGCTGCCCAAGCTTGGTTTGCTGAGCATCGTCAACGGCGGCAACGCATTGATCAGATCATTCATGAGTTAGAACCCGGGCGCAGTGAACTTTCGCGTCTGCTGGAGCGATCGCACCAATTGAGCCGCCGCCAAGGAGACCTAGAGCAGGCGGCGATCGCCCTCAGAAGCCAGCACGAAGAATTGACGAGTGCACTGGCTAGGGCAACTACAGAGCTAACCACCAGTGAACAGCAGGTACAAACCCTTGCCCAGCAACTCGCCGCAGCTCAGCACCACCTGGCTCTAACGGAGGACACCTACCAACGCCTAGAGCGGGAGCAACGCCAAAAACAGCGGGAACTAGATCAACTGGATGCGCGTCGGCAGGCGGTGCAAGAAACCCAAGGCAGCTATGCCGCACGCCTGATTTTGAACGCGGACTTGCCCGGCGTGTTGGGCACCGTGGCTCAACTTGGCCAGGTGGCTCCCCCATACCAATTAGCCTTAGAGATTGCCGCCGGGGCGCGCCTTGGCAATATTGTTGTGGCGGATGACAGTGTGGCGGCAGCGGCGATCGCCATCCTCAAGCGGGAGCGGGCGGGTCGGGCAACCTTTTTACCTCTGAATAAAATAGCACGTCCCAAACCGCTTGCGCCCTTGTCTGTGGACGGTGCCCTTGACTACGCCCTGAACTTAGTGACCTTTGCTCCCGAGTATGCGCCGATTTTTGCCTACGTTTTTGGCACCACAGTGGTCTTTAATACCCTTGAAGCCGCTCGCCAGTATTTGGGGCAGTATCGCATGGTCACCCTCGACGGAGAGCTATTAGAACCCTCAGGAGCTATGACCGGTGGTAGCCACAGCCGCACTAGTACACTGCATTTTGGCCAGAGTAGCACCCCCCAAGAGTCAGCGGAAATGACACAGTTGCGCGATCGCCTCAGCGAAATCGAACGTTTACTCCATCGCTTACTGCAAGAGCGCAGCCAACAGCAAGCCGCTGTCAACGAATTGAGCCAAGCCCTTGCGGAGGCACGGCAAACCCACCGCGATCGCCAACGCCAGTGGCAGCACCTCCAACAGCAACAGCAGCAGCAGGCGCGCCAACAGCAGGAACTAGAGCGCCAACACCAGCAAGTCATCACGGATTTGCACATCAGCCAAGCCGAGCTGGCGGCACTGCAAACGCGGCTCCCTGAACTAGACGCAGAACTCGCGGCAGAGCGACTGGCACTGAGTGCCCTAGAGGCCAACCCAAGCCACCAGCACTGGCAACAACTGCAAAGCAAACTACAGGAGCAAGAGACGCAGTATGCCGCTGCTGTGGCCGCTCTTCAACAGTTTGATCAAGCCTTAGGGTACCTCCAACGTCAGCTTGAGCAGGTAGGGCGCGACCTGCAGCAAACCGACACCGACATTGACCGCCTCCGCCGCACTCAACAGGACACCCTCTGCCAACAGCAAATCCTTGATCAGACCCTTGCGGATTTAACCGCTCAAATTCAAGCGCAGCAGCAGACCCTCAGCCGCCTTGAAGATCAATTGGGAACCCTCAAAGGCGATCGCGATCGCCAAGACTATCAACTGCGACAGGCGCAGCAAGCCTACCAACAACTGGAATGGCAACAGCAAAAAGCTGCAGAAACCATCGCCACTCTTCAACGCCAGTACCGTGAACTAGAGACCATTGAACATCCCCCCTTGCCAGATCCGCTGCCAGAGGTTCCCGCTGAACTGACCCTCACAGATATTCAACAGCAGTGCCAAACCCTTGAAAAACGCCTGCGCAGCCTAGAGCCAGTGAATATGCTAGCCATTAGTGAATTTGAGGCAACCCAAGCCCGCCTGAACGAACTTCAGGAGAAGCTGGCCGTTCTTGAGGCCGAGCGCACCGAAATTCTGCTGCGCATTGAAAACTTTACCACCCTGCGCCATCAATCCTTCCGAGAGGCCTTTGAAGCAGTCAATGCCAACTTTCAGACGATTTTTGCCACCCTCTCTGACGGGGATGGGTACTTACAGCTCGAAAATGCCGAAGACCCCTTTGCCGGAGGGTTAAACCTTGTGGCGCACCCCAAAGGTAAACCGGTGCAGCGGTTGGCCTCGATGTCCGGGGGAGAAAAGTCGCTGACAGCGTTGAGTTTTATCTTTGCCCTGCAACGCTATCGCCCCTCACCCTTTTATGCCTTTGATGAAGTGGATATGTTCTTGGACGGAGCCAACGTAGAGCGACTGGCAAAAATGATTCAGCAGCAAAGTCAAGATGCTCAGTTTATCGTGGTTAGCCTCCGTCGTCCAATGATTGAGGCCGCACAGCGCACCATTGGGGTCACTCAAGCCCGGGGGCAACATACCCAAGTCATTGGTTTAGATCTGACGGCACACCGCCAAAGCTGACGCTGCAAGCATTCCTCTCAACACCTAATGAACCGATGACCACCAACATTGCCGAATTGGTGCGGGCACGCAACTATGCCCGGCAAGCGGCTGAGCGGGTCAATGGTGGTTTAACCCGCTATCGAGCCGATCAATCGATGCACGGTCCAGTGTTGCAGGCTCCCTACGTGCGCAATGCTGATGGCTCCTATACCTTCCGGGTGCTAGGCTATCGAGTAACTAATGGGGTGTCCGCCTCTACCCCATCACTGGAAACCATTGTGACTGTGGCAGCCGATGGGCGCACAACGGTAGACTACAATGGCCCCATCCGCAACTAAGCCGCTCCCTAAGACCAACGTGACGCTATTGGAGCACAGCGACGGAACTTGATAGATTAGCGTGGGACCCCTCTATCGATCTCCTTGATCTCATGCTCACTGTTCCGCGCACGATCTGCCTAGGGTTTTTAGCCGTCATTACGGTGGGTACGCTGTTGCTATGGCTACCGTGGTCCACCAGTAACGGCCAGTGGAACCCCTTTGTCATTGCTCTATTTACAGCCACGTCAGCGGTCTGCGTGACCGGCCACATCATTGTTGATACCCCGACGCATTTTTCGACCTTTGGTCATTTGATCATTTTGCTGCTCATTCAGGTGGGAGGCTTAGGGTATATGACCGCCACCACCTTTCTAATTATTTTGCTAGGACGGAAGTTTAATTTGCGGCAGAAAATAGCGGTACAACAGGCTCTTGACCGACGGGGCATTCAGGGGGCGCGGCAACTGGTGCGCTCAATTTTGGGGTTGGCCTTCCTCTTTGAAATTACCGGTACGTTGTTGCTCTGGTTCGTATTTCGCCAAGACTACGGAGATTTAAGGGGACTATGGCTAGCCGTCTTTCACAGTATCAGTGCTTGGAATAATGCCGGGTTTAGCCTTTTTAGCGATAGCCTAATGAGTTACCAAACCTCAGTGCCGCTCAATTTTGTCATTTCTGCTCTGATTATTTTGGGTGGCATTGGCTATGAAGTGATTTTTGAATTTTACCTGTGGCTGACCGACTGTTTACGGCACTGGGGGCGACCTCGCTACTTAGTGCGCAAGGCTCGCCAAATGACCTTTAGTCTCAATTTCAAGATTGTAACCAGTACGACGGGAGTACTGTTGATTTTAGGAACAGTCATGCTCTTGCTAACGGAGTTTCGGTCACCAGAAGCGTTTGGTCAGTTTTCCCTTGATCAAAAGCTACTCCTTGCGTGGTTTCAGTCGGTAACTGCTCGCACCGCAGGCTTTAACACCGTTGACATTGGCAGCTTTAGAAACAGCGGCCTCTTTATCATGATTGCCTTAATGTTTATTGGCGGTAGTCCTGGCGGTACGGCAGGGGGCATTAAAACAACGACGTTCCGTATTCTTGCTGGGATTACCAAATCAACGCTCCAAGGTAAGGATGTGGTGCTGCTCTATCGCCGCCAAGTGCCCCCCACCCTGATTATGAAAGCTGTGGCAGTGACCGTTGGCTCGATGTTTACGGTGCTGATTTCAACCACCTTGATTGCGATCGCCGACCCGGAGATCAACTTTATTAACATCCTTTTTGAAACGGTCTCCGCCTTTGCAACCGTTGGCCTTTCTACCGGTATTACGAGTGGGTTGACGGTGTTTTCTAAATTTGTGTTAGTGGTAACGATGTTTGCTGGACGGGTGGGCATTCTGCTGCTGATGGCCGCCATCATGGGTGATCCGCGCCCGTCTAATATTCAGTACCCTGAGGAGAACCTGCTGGTGGGCTAGGGGGCAGCGTACTCAGCAATAGCCGCTGCCATTTCTTGGGTGCCGACGGGAGTTTGGCCGGGAGGGGCTAAATCGTAGGTCACCGATTTCTGCTCACCGATAACTTTTTCCACAGCAGCTTGCAGGCGGTGGGCGGCCTCCATTTCCCCAAGGTGTTGGAGCATCAGAACCCCCGATAAAATCAGGGCGGTGGGGTTGGCTTTATTTTGCCCAGCATACTTGGGAGCAGAGCCATGGATGGCTTCAAACACCGCATACTCATCGCCAATGTTGGCACCGGGGGCAACCCCAAGGCCACCAATCATCCCTGCGCACAAATCTGAAAGAATATCGCCGTAGAGATTGGGCATCACCATGACATCGTAGAGTTCCGGCTTTTGCATGAGTTGCATGCACATGTTGTCAACAATGCGGTCTTCAAACTCAATGGCTGGATAGTGGGGGGCAATCTGCCGCGCCCGCTCCAGAAACAGGCCATCAGTAAATTTCATGATATTAGCCTTGTGTACGGCGGTCACTTTTTTGCGATGGTTGGCTTGGGCGTACTTAAAGGCAAACTCAATGATACGATCGCTCCCGCCAACCGAGATCGGCTTCACGCCAATGGCTGCATCGTCACGGATGGGCTTGCCGGCCAGTTCACTTAAAAAGGCACGGGCTTTGGCGGCTTCTGGGCTGGTGTAGTCAAACTCAATCCCGGCGTAGAGATCTTCAGTGTTTTCGCGGACAATCACCAGATCAATGTTTTGGAAGTAGCTTTTGACCCCCCTAATGGATTTGGCGGGACGGAGGTTAGCATAGAGGTTTAACCGCTTGCGAATTTCCACATTCACAGAGCGAAAGCCGGTGCCCACTGGGGTCGTAATTGGACCTTTGATGGCGGTTTTKGTAGTCTTGATGGCATCGATCACCTCATCGGGCAAGGGAGTACCGTAGCGCTCCATCATCTCCACCCCGGCATCCACGACTAACCAGTCAATTTTCACACCCGTTGCGTCAATGGCTGTACGAGTGGCCTCGGCAACTTCAGGACCAATACCATCACCACGGATGAGGGTTACAGAATGGGACACGGACGGTTTCTCCCTAACGGTTGTAAGATCAAGTAAACTGGCGATCGCACGAGGATAGGTCGCTCAGATCACACTAGAGCGTAGCATACCCTTCCAGAAACCGTGAAGTAGCTTTGGAATTCATTGGCTGGTGATACTTGACCACAACTGTCGCCAGTATTCCCAGAGTCGCTCTGGGCCAATCCCAAACACGAGTTGCAGCAATAAGACCACAGCGGCAATTTTCAGGGCTGTGCCTAGGGTCAGTTTCATCACCCCCACTAGCCAGCGCAGCACGAACCATGTAATGGCGATCGCCCCCACGGTGATGAGAAGTTCGGTGCCTGTCATCTAGCGCCGTAGGAGGATGTCTTGCCCATGGGTATCAGTGCCGCAGGTTTCGAGTAACTGGTGCTCTACGGCAATTTGGTGGAAAATGGCTGTGGTCTCTGGGGTTGATTCCCACGGATCGGGGTTGCCGTAGCAGTAATAGGTTTCAATGCCATCAATGCCACGGGCAATGGCGGCAGGAATGAGTTGCTCAGCAGGGAGCCGATAGCGGGCGGGGTGTGCCAAAATTGCTAAGCCACCCGCCTCGTGCAGGGCAGCAATCACCCGCTCTGCCCGTGCCAACTCCCCTTGGGGGGCAGACCCCATGGCGTAGAGGTGGAGAACAGGTGCGTTAGGATCAAAGCCATAGCCAAGGATGTGGACTTCAGTGTCAAGGAGTTGGGCGGTGATTTCAATGCCGGTGAACACTTGGGGGCGATCGCTCCCTGGGTAGGCTTCAATGTAGGTTCGGGCTTGGAAATAGCCCTCGAGGGCGTGGTGATCCGTAATGGCAAACCCTTTTAGACCGTGAATCATTGCCTGCTGCGCCACTTGCTGTGGGGTGAGCTGACCATCGGAATAAATGGTGTGGAGATGAAAGTTGTAGTGGTAGGGGCAACTGGTTGCCGTCAATGTCTGAAACAGACCGCGGAGGGCTTCAGCCTGCGTCACCATCAGTGCAGCAAGGGTCATGGACATTACCAAACATTACGCCTTTACTTCTCCAATATAAACTTTCCTTAAGGAATCGGGGATAAGCATTCCTAATACGGGTGATCATGGCGGCAACGGCACTTGCTAGGCTAAGGCTAGTACATGCAATTGGTGAGGAACAGATCCATGAGCTTGCTTGGCAATCTGATCTGGCTAATCTTTGGGGGGCTATTTACTGGCATTGGCTATATGATTGGGGGTCTGAGCCTTTGTCTAACCATTATTGGGATTCCCTTTGGCCTGAAAGCCATTCAACTGGGCTGGAGTACCCTGCTCCCCTTTGGCAAAGAGATTGTGGAATTGCCCAGTGCCAATAGTACCCTAACCATGATCTTTAATATTCTCTGGTTACTTATTATTGGTTGGGGGATTGCCCTCAACCATTTGATCTGGGGCGTGATCTTAGCAATTACCGTGATTGGTCTGCCCTTTGCCCAGCAGCACTTCAAGCTGATGATTTTGGGCTTACTTCCCTTTGGCAGGGAACTCAAGTAGGCTGTGCCTAGGAATGTTGTTCGTCGCTGGGTTGCTTTTGCTGGCGCAGCCATAGTCCTTCGTCTAAGCTGTCTTTAGCAATCACCACATACTCACTGCCTTGGCGATCGATAATGAGGACATCTTGCCGGTACTGGGGGATAACGGTTGCCCACGGTGGTAGCACGGCAGGCACCGTCAAACGGTTACGCGCTGCATCTAAAACGCTGACTTGGCCAATGCCAGCTCCGCTGGGCGGAATTTGAGCAGAGCTGACATGCCCTTGACACCCCAACAGGCGATCGCCACTGGCATCCTCGCTAAACTGGGCAAAAATCCGTCCCAATGGCCGGGAGCAGAGACTACCAAGACCGAGGGAACCCCCAATCGCCACGATGGCAATGAGTGCCCCCCACCCCCCCATCGGCCAGCCGCCACTGACCAGATAGAACAGCACATTCAATAACCACCCCAGAACCCCAAGAAGGCTAAAGTCTAGGGCGAGTAGCAAAATCAGAGGTGCTCTGCCCACGCCTAGCCAGTGCAGCAGGGTCAACAGGGACATGCCCTCTTCACCATCGATGTCCACCTCAAGGGCATCAGCATCGGTATCCACCTCTGCGTCTTCGTCGCCAATATCCCCAACAATGACGGTCAAAAAGAGTAAAATCCCCATCCCCAACACAATCCAGTACGGTAAGTGAACCAGATGGAACAGCATTCGAGTTAGTACATAAATGGATTATCGGGTTCTGGAATAGGGGTAATGGTGGTTGCCACCAGTACCAGTTGCCGTCGCTCTCCTAGGGTTTCCGTCGCCATTTGCCCTTCAACGCGGAACCATTGGTCTTGGGGATAGGCTTGGCGGGGTTGCGGCAGTTTAACAGGTAAGCCCACCGGGTAAGCATCGGCAGCGCAGCAGGTGATCACAAATCGCGTCAGTGTCAGGTAATTGTCTGGAAGTTGGCGACTGTGAACCGCAAAGCCATCAATCTTAGCCGGTAAGCCTGCGTAGGCATCCGGTTCAGGATAGACATCGAGGGTGCGAACCCAATCAATGAGGGTGCGATCCTCCGGTCGTTGGTTAAGGCGAAAGGTGGCGGGGCTATTGCGGGTAACGGTTAACCCTTCGTCAAGGCCACGGTGAATTGCGGTATCGCTGTTAAAGGGACGGGGGGTAATGAGCAAACTAATGACCGCTGCCACAATTAAGATGGCAAGTGTCCAGGCCGGTGGCAACAGGGTAACGTGCTGCATCGGCGCAGTGGCACCTCGCCACAGCCGCCAGCTTTGCCAACCACTCACTGCAAGCAACAGAAACCCAGCGGCGATCGCCAAGGCAAAGTAATTAGGGTGAATGAGTAGCCCCAGCTGCCCCTGTAGCCAATAGCTGAGAAAGACCATTGCCCATAGGAAAAGCGCCAAGACCGTCAACCACTCCTGCATCAGCCAGCGACGGCGGGCAATCAGGCGTTGGGCGCGACTGGAATAGCGACTTGATGACGCAGAAAACATGAGGCGGTGGGGAATTCACCTTTCGCTAAACATTCTAGGGGGAATGTTGCCACTCTGGGGTCAACTCCCGAAAGTTAAACAGTGTGGCCTTGGGATGACACTGGCTGCAACTGCCAAAGGTCACGGGTTCTGGTAACTCCACCCGGGGATGCAAAATTCTAAAAAACGGCGATCGCCCCACCCGGAAAGGGATCTGAGCATCAGCACCTAAGGCGCGGGAGTAGGTGCGCAGATAGTTCCACAGGGGGATCATTTCCGGACGGGGAATGGGAGGTAAGGTTGCCCCATAGTGATTGGTATCTTGGATTAAGACCTGCCAAGCCTCAGCAGGCATGGTTTCTGGGGGGAGAGCCAAGTGACAGGTACCGCAGCGCCGCAGATAAATTTGCGCCCCTAGCTGGGCGTTGAGGGGTAACACATCCACAGTGCCACTAAAATCAGGAGCAGCGATCGCCCCTAGCCCCATCCCTACAAGAGCGCACAGCCCTAGTACCGCTAGCCCCAGCCAAAGCCGCCACGCCTTTTGGCGCATCTTGAATGGCTTAATCTTGAATATACTCAATGCCCGCGTCCAAACAGAACTGTGCCCGCATTAGCTCGCGGCCAAGGTAAGCCGCATGGTCAAACATTGTGACGAACTTTCGCTCTTTTTCAAAGAGTTCAATGCACAACTCCTTTGCCGTACGACCGCTGAGAACCACATCCGGTTCCCGCAGTACCTTCCCCTTAGTGGGGATAGGTTCCCCCGTCTGTGGATCAACGGCTAAGCCTTTTTCATTGATGGCATTGGGGTAGTGCTTCATCCAGATACGTTGCTGCTCGTGATCAATGTAGATGATGAAGTAACCCGCTGGATCAAGGTGGATAAACCGCTGCGAAAGTTTGTTGTCCAAGGCATCCCGTTCCGCTTTACTCAAGACCACTGCGTCCTCTAGCCGATCCAACCTCTATTTTACGGGGTTGCTGCATCTGTACGCGACAATAGCTTTACCGTATTGTAAGAGCAATCCTTTGCCCCTTACTTTTTTGTTTTTGTAAGGAGAGCCGCCCATCCTGCCACTGGTGTTGTCCCATGGCTTACAAACCACATCATTTCATCCTTGAGAATAAATATACTCAATTACTGGTGACGCAAATTTTGCTTTTGGTTCTGCCGACGCTGGTCGATGGTGAAAGTGCATCGATGTTGACCTATATTGCCCTTGTGTCTCTGGCGGTGGCTCTTACCCTACGCACATTTGAGGTTCAGGTACGGACGTTAGTGTTCTTTCTGCTGATGACCATTGCGGTCGGCTTGGTGGAAGTGGTTCTGGTTCTGCTGGATGCCGACTATCGGCGTATCTCTCTAGTGCTCAATGGGTTTCATTTGGGAATCACAGCCATGGCTGTTGTGTTGATTTTACGAAGAATTTTCAGAGCCAATGTGATTACTGGTGACTCGATTCGGGGGGGGATTTGTGTTTATTTTTTGGTGGGCTATTCGTTCTTTTTTATCTATCGGATGTTGCTCGATTATTACCCTCACAGCTTTTCCAAGCCTGCGCATTTAGATGGTTTATTTAGTTTGTTGTACTTTAGCTTTACAACCCTCACGAGTGTAGGGTATGGGGATATTACACCAACGACTCCCTTTGGGATGGCGATCGCCAACCTAGAGGCGATTTTTGGTCAGATGTACTCGGCTATTGTCATGGCGCGCTTGGTGAGTCAATATCTCAATAGTCGCTCTGGGAACATGGGCTAACCACCGCTATAAAACAACTATGACGAGTACTCCTACACCATCACCCCCCTCCGTTGGCCTGCTCCTTGTGGAAGGGGAGGAGGTGGTGCGACTAGGGCTGACGGTGGGAATTCGCCAGCAGCTTGGGGTTGAACCCTTGGTGTTTACCAATGGCAATGATCTGATCACCTACCTTGGGACAGCGCCTCTGGAGAGCGATCGCCAGCCGTGGTTACTCCTATGCGATGCCCAAACCACCGTGAATGATGCAGTAACGCCATGGCTATGGCAGTGGATCAAACGCCATTATCCAAACCTACGGGTCATTCTGACGGTGCGTCCAGCGGCTCTGGAATTGGTGCAACCCGCCCAACAGGCTGGCGTGGAAGGCATCTACCCCCGCCAGATTGCCCTAAGTGAACTGGTGGCAGGAATAGTAGCCATTGCCCAAGGAGAGATCATCCATACCCTGACCCCCCCAGACCCGCCGCTGAAAGCATTGTTTCCTAACCCCTTCAATCGCTGGCGGTACCAATTGCTACAGGAGGGGTTAATGGAAATGGACACATGGCTCAGAGCACTGGATCAGCACTTGGGTCAGGCTAGCCTTAGTTCCCTTGAGCGCCTCATATGCGAAGGGCGACACCGTGAAATTCGTGCCGCTCGCTGGTTAGTTGCCCGCTTTTTACCCCAGCCCAGCGCTCCACCACCGCCCGTGCACCTCAATCTGCCGCAGCCAACGGTGGAATTACGAGCTACACTCGTTGACCGCTGTCTAGAGCGAGCCAAGTCAGACTTGCTTAACTTTACCAGCCGCCCCCTCGAACTAGATGTGCTCAGGGTGCCACAACGGCGGGAGTTACTCTATACCGTTCTGCAGCAATGGGATGCGTTCGTGCGGACGCTGCAAGCAACATCCCCGAATCAAGACTTTTTGCAGCACCGGCGCGATCGCCTGCTACGGGATCTGTGGGAGCAGAGCCTACGGGAATTTTTTAGCCCCTACCGTTACCTAGATCTTGGGGGCGATCGCGATCTCATTGACACCTTATTAGCCGATGCCGATGTTGTAGTAGATGTCTTTCTCACGCCGCTGCCCTTAGTACCGGAGTTTCTGGCGCATCTGCTGTGGCAGCATCCCCTCAATATCAATCAGCACACCTACCGCTACGGCACTCCAGAGGCCTTGGACATTCTTGATGTCCTTCTGGATCATTGGCTGCTTACCCTTGCTAATGCTATCGTTTACCCCTTGCTGAATCGCTTGTGCTACAGCGCACCCATCCAGCAAACCTTTTTTAGTGCTCAGTACATTTCTAGCCGCGAAATGGAACGCTTCCGTAACACCCTCTCTTGGCACTACCGGTGGCAGCGGTGGGTCAAAGAACCCCAAAATATTTTTGAAAGCCGGCTGGTGCTGCTGCGCCTGAGCGATCGCGGCATTCAGGAATTTACCCTCACCCTCCCACGGCAACAGGAACTGCTACAACTCGAAGGCATTCCCTACGCCCTCACCCTTGCCCTAGAAACCCGGGATGCCCTTGCGCCACCAGTGCGTGCTGTGGTCGCTTGGGTGGGCAAAGGGGTCATTTACCTACTGACCCAAGTCATTGGCCGCGGGCTAGGACTGATTGGCCGGGGGATTTTGCAAGGCATTGGCCAGTCCGTCAGCAGTAGCTGGAGCACCTCCGAAACAAAGAAACCCCCCTCAGCTTAAAGAAAGTAACAGCAAAACTTAAACCGTGCTTAACCCTGACATAACCTCAATGTTTGTACAGTAAAACCAGACTAGAAGTGCCCTATCTCATAATTCCTACAGAGTTATGCTGGGTGTTACTCTAGAACCACGCTGAATTACCTCGATCGAAGAGCGACCTAAACCTTGAGGGTCTAAAGGTGGAGTGCTACACTCGTGGTAATGAGTTTTGCTAGGGCAGAGATCAAAAGTTCGTATTGAACCCACCTCTGCACCGTGCATAAGTCCCGTTGATGTCTTAGTACTATAGATGGTGACTGGAGTTAAGGCTTTGTCTTGGTTGGGAGCCTGTCCTCTGGCCAAGTCAAGTTCATTGAGGAGTGAAGGGAGTAAAACGTATGTCTCGTATTGTTTTAGGCTTGGCCTTGGCCTCGCCGATTTTCGTATTGGGAACGCTTACCAGTGCAGCCACCGCTGCCGATAGCTCTTTGACGACTATCAGCGCCACAGAGTTTCAAGTCTCCACCCCTGGGGCGCAACCCCTAACAACCTTGTCCACAACCCCTGAGCTAATTGCCCAAAATCGGCGTACGGCGGCTCCCATGCCCTCGGTAGCAGAACTAGAATCCGGGTCGGTTATGCCCCCTGCCGCGTCCCAGCCACAGGAGCGGAGCTTGGGTATCCAGCGCAACTTACCCCAAGTGACCTCGGTTAACCAACTTTCAGATGTACGCCCGACCGACTGGGCCTACCAAGCCTTAGCCTCCTTGGTTGAAAAATATGGCTGTATTGCAGGCTATCCAGACGGCACCTTCCGTGGGAACCGCGCCGCCACCCGTTATGAACTAGCGGCTGCCTTAAACGCTTGCTTGGATGTAATCAGCGATCGCTTTGCCACCAAAGAAGACTTGGCCACCCTGCAAAAACTGATGCAGGAATTTGCCAACGAACTGGCACTTGTGAAAGGTCGGGTCACCAACCTAGAAGGCCGGGTTGCCAACCTAGAAGCCACTCAGTTTGCCACCATAACCAAACTGAGCGCCACTGTCATCTTCAACGTGTCGGATGTGCTGACGAATGACCGTGCCGTAGCCCCCGGACTGATTAACCCCGGGCTAACCGTTGACGACAACCCTGTTGTTAACCAACGAACCCGTATTAACTTTGATACGAGCTTTTACGGCAAAGACCGCCTGCGCCTGCGTTTGCAGTCAGCAAACATTGTGAGCTATGCGGGTTTGACTGGCACGAACATGGGGCGGTTAGGATATGACGGCACCTCAGCTAATGCCTTTACCCTACAAAAAGGGTTTTACAGCTTCCCTGTAGCGACTCGTGGCTTCATGGTGCTGGACTTTGTGGGGGGTGAGTTTAACGACAACGTATTCACCTTTAACCCGCTACTGCAATCCAGCGATACGGGTGCGCTGTCTCGCTTTGGTCGCTTTAACCCCATCTATCGCGCAGGAAATGCCGCGGCCGCAGCGGGGGTTACCTTTAAGTATGATGTCCTGCAAAACAAAGAGCGGGGAACTGGGGTGACCCTAAACGTGGGGTATCTTGCCCCCACCTCTGGTAATCCTTTCCGCAATGCCCGCAATCCTCTAGGTTTCAATAACGCGGTAGGGAATACCAACGGTTTCTTTAATGGTGCCTATGCCGCGCTGGCACAAGTGGATGTGCGCCCGGTCAAAAATGTGGCTCTTGGCTTAACCTATGTGCGCTCTTTTGGTCTTGATCCCTTTGGCGGTACCGGCAGCACAGGGAACTTCTCAGCAGCTAACCCAACCCGTATTGGCTTTGCCAACAGCACAGCAGACACGTTAGGGTTCCAGTTTACCTATCGCCCGATTCAGAAGTTTAACATTGCTGGTTGGGTCGGCTATTCGAGTGTGAATGGTGTACAAAACAACTTTGACTATCCGACTCGTGCCAACAGCGCTGAGGTGCTGAACTGGGCGGTTACGCTTGCTTCTCCAGATCTATGGAATAAAGGGGATGTGTTGGGCTTTATCTTTGGTCAGCCACCGCAAACGATTAGCCTGAGCAACACCTTCGTCGCTAATTTGCCTGGGCCTTTACCGGCAACGCCAGTGAGTCGTACGGCGTTCAACTCGTTCCACTTAGAAGGATTCTACCGGTTTGCAGTGATGCCGAATATCTCGATTACTCCCGGTATCATTGCCATTATTAACCCCAATAGTAACTCCAACAACGATCCTATTGTTGTCGGGGCAGTGCGAACCACCTTTAGTTTCTAGACACAGAGGGATAGCTTGGTAGCCCCGTACTAAAGTACGGGGAGGAAAAGCTACCTAGCAACTTTAGTTGCTCTGTGCTAATCTATACTTAATCGCCATCCTTGGTGAAAAACCCAATCGGCGACAGTTGTTACAAGTAAGCAGAACTTTGGGGCTTTGCCTCAAGGAACTGTGTAGGGGCGGTTTGCTCCCGCCTTTWCGAGTTCGTTTGTGGACTGCGTAAGAATCCYCCGACTTTAGTCGGTGGGAGTGTCAATCAGGCCTGCCCGTTCATGCAGACGGGGATCTGCGACTTGGAAGGTAAAAA
>NZ_JAKLTV010000032.1:0-11856 GCF_022698185.1 Synechococcus sp. PCC 6717
CTATAGAATCAACCAGCAACCGAGAAACACGACCGAGCGGAGACGGTCTAACAGTTGGGCGTTCTATCAGTTGCGACAATTCCTAGAATACAAGGGTATCAAGGAAGGAGTTGAGGTGGTTGCTGTACCACCTGCCTATACCAGTCAAACCTGCCATTGTTGCTTGCATATTGGGCTGAGGACTGAAAAAAAGTTCAAGTGTGGGCATTGCGGATGGATTGGTGATGCAGACCTAAATGGAGCAATCAATATTGCGCTTTTGGGGCAGTCCGTAACGCTGCCTAGAGGCTCCTGGCTGGCTTGCGAGATAGCCGGAGGGCTACAGAAAGCCTCGCCCTTCTAGGACGGGGAAGTTTACTTGCTGATTGATGCCCATCCCATGATTCAGCCTGCCAATCTAGTAAAAAACCTAAAATCTGTGTCCTCTAGACGAATGCGGCAAGAGTATTCTGACTACTTGAAGCAATTCTTTTGGAAACCCTATTTCTGGAGCAGGGCTTATAGCTGTATCAGTGTGGGAGGACACGCCAGCATTCAAACACTGTTGGCGTACATTGAAGATCAAGCGTCCCCAGACGATCCACGCCCTTCGCGAACTGACGATTGAATGCGAAGCATCAATCGCAAGATGCGCTCAGGGATTGCTCAAAGCACGATATACTGGTTTGCGCTGATTTTATCGTCACTATGGTGGAACTAACCACAGCAGCGGTTCAAGAACTGGAGCGATTACAGGCACACCAAGGCAAGCAGCAGGCTGGCAGTGTCTTTCGCATTTGTGTGGAGCCAAGTACCTGTGGCGACTGGAGCTATCATCTAGCATTAGTGAGGGAACCCGAAGCTACCGATGTGGTGACTCAATCCCAAGGGTGGACGATCGCCCTCGCAGCACAACACGTGCCGTTGCTCAAGGGACTACGGGTGGACTATGTCGAAGATTTGATGGGGGGTGCGTTTCGCTTTCACAACCCCAATGCTGCTCAAACCTGTGGCTGTGGCATGGCCTTTAGTCTGCCGAAAGAGGGCTAAAACAAACGTAATGAAATCCATTGTTGGTTGAGTCGAGCATGGGGAATACCTTTGGGCATTTGTTTCGGGTCACAACTTTTGGGGAGTCCCACGGGGGAGGGGTGGGGGTCGTGGTGGATGGCTGCCCGCCGCAACTTGACCTTTGTGAAGCAGATATTCAAAAAGAGTTGGATCGCCGTCGCCCCGGTCAAAGCCGCCTGACAACACCACGCCAAGAGGGCGATCGCTGCGAAATTATCTCCGGAGTCTTTCAGGGCAAAACCCTCGGCACTCCCATTGCCATTTTGGTGCGCAATCAGGATCCCCGTCCCGCTGACTACGCCGATATGGCACAGGTCTATCGTCCCTCCCACGCCGATGCCACCTATGACGGTAAGTACGGCATTCGCAACTGGCAGGGAGGAGGTCGTTCCTCCGCTCGTGAAACCATTGGGCGGGTGGCCGCAGGGGCGATCGCCCGCAAAATTTTAACCCAGGTGGCCGGGATTGAAATCATTGCCTACGTTAAGCGAGTTAAAGACATTGAAGCCACGGTCGATCCCGACACCGTCACCGCCACCGCAGTGGAGGCCAACATCATGCGCTGCCCCGACCCCACCACCGCCGAGCAGATGATTGCCCTTGTGGATGCGATCCGGCGGCAGGCCAACTCCATTGGCGGTGTCATTGAATGTGTGGCTCGCAATGTGCCCGTAGGGCTAGGCTCCCCAGTGTTCGACAAGCTAGAGGCAGACCTCGCTAAGGCACTCATGTCCTTGCCCGCCAGCAAAGGGTTTGAAATTGGCTCTGGGTTTGCGGGCACCCTCCTCACAGGTCTGGAGCACAACGATGAATTCTATGCCGACCAAGCAGGCCGTATTCGCACCCGCACCAACCGTTCTGGCGGCATTCAAGGGGGGATTTCCAACGGTGAAAATATTATTTTGCGAGTGGCCTTTAAGCCCACCGCAACCATTGGCCAACGCCAAAAAACCGTGAATCAAGCGGGAGAAGAAACTATCCTAGCGGCAAAAGGGCGGCATGATCCCTGTGTCTTACCTCGAGCGGTGCCCATGGTAGAGGCCATGGTGGCCTTAGTCCTGTGCGATCATCTGCTCAGAGATCATGCCCAATGTCACTTACTTCGGAGTGAGTCACCCCTGGCGGCGATTAAACGCGATCAATAAGCGGAGAATAAAAATAAACAGGTTGATGTAGGTCAAGTACATCGAAAGCGCCGCCGCGAGGTACTGGTCATCGCGGTAGGTGCGAGGCAAGATAAAAAAGTCCACCACCGCAGCGCCGACAAAGAGCACTACCCCAACACCAGAGATGGCAATTTCCAAAAAGGTGGGGGTAAAGACGCCAAAGAAGCTAAACAGTAGTTGGGCAACCAGCACCACCAATAGGGCAATGATTCCCAGTTGCACCGTTTTGGCAAGGGCAAAGCCATCGCGCTCTGACAAATTCGAACCAATGGGGCTAGCTGCCATAAATGTGATGCCGCACCCCCCTGCTGCAATCACAATCCCCATAATGCCGACGGTGCTCAGGGCAACATAGATCAGACCCGCAAGGGTATAGCCCGACAGCAAGCTATAGGTGGCAAGTAGGGGGACGGCTGCTCCATTGTTACCTTTGGCCGCCACACCTTGGGCAATGAAAAAGAGAGCAATTTCAGCAATAATTGCCACAATAAAGGTGGGCATAAACAGTTGTGGTGCGGTACTGATAACCCCCAAGCCACCCCAGCTACCCACGGCAGTGAGAAGAAGGCCACCCCCCACAAAGGGAAGTGCATTGCGGATGACGTTAGGCCCCACTAGGGCGCTACTTTGGGCTTGGCGAATGGCATCCTGAAAGTTACTGGTACTACTCACGAGGTTCCTCCGAGGGTAGTCAATAGAATTCACTGGCTATCCCCACAGGGATAACTAACTTCTATTGTGCCAAAATTTCCCTAGCAAGGCAGGTTCAACTGGCAACAACGGCAGGCACCGTGGGCAGGGTGATCTCAACACTGTAGGACTGGCTGAGGACACTCAGGGGTAGGTGTTGAGTGCGGGGGTAGTACCCTAACCACTGGGAGGCAAGTCGGGCAAACTGCTCTGGAGCACCACTGACGTAGAAGTGAACGTGCCCTTGGTGCGCAACCGTCTGGAGAGAGAGCGCTTTCAGGGCATGGGCAGTGCTATGGGCAACAGTTGTCGCCGGATCAAGGTGATGAACTGAACTGGGAAGGTAGTCCGCAATGATGTGGCGCAGGTGTGGGTAGTGGGTACACCCGTACACTAAGGTGTCGAGTCCAAATTCAATCAGAGGGGCTAAGGCTTGGCGAACACTACGGCGCACTCGCTCGCCGCTGAGGCAGTTACTTTCAATTAAGGGCACAAATTCCGGACAGGCCACTTGGGCGATCGCCACGTGGGGGGAGCACTCCTGCAGTACCCGTACATAGGTACCACTTTTAACGGTGGCAGGGGTCGCAATAATGCCAATGCGTTTACCAATGGTGACAGCGGCCTGAGCAGCAGGTTCAATGAGTCCCAAAATGGGAAAGGAAAATTCATGGCGCACCTGTTCTAGGGCAAGGGCAGAACTGGTATTGCAGGCCATGACGGCCATTTTGATCCCCCGATGCTGCATCCACGTGAGGATTTCCCGCACGTACTGGAGAATCTCACTGCGGCTGCGGGTGCCGTAGGGAAGTCGTGCTGTATCCGCAAGGTAAAGAAACGACTCCCTTGGCAACTGAGCTTGTAGGGCACGTAAAACCGTTAGGCCACCTACCCCGCTGTCAAACACGCCAATCGACCCTGTAGGATCGAGTCCTTGGGTTCCCTCGTACCAGTTGTCCACTCCGACCTCACACCAAACATTTGAGCACGTTAGCGGGGTTGCTCAGCACCACAGTCGTGGCTAAGCAACCACACTGAAATCTAGTGCCACTCTAGCAGCTTTTAGCAGCGATGGAATCCTTTTACAACTCGCTGCTACAGTAGAAGTCTGAAGAAAATGCTGATCACGCAGGACTGAAGATTATCTGCCTATGCCTTGGCCACTGTTCCGTAGCTATCGCCACCAGATTGCTCGCCTTGAAATTACCGGGGCGATCGCCAGTGGGACGCGCAAACGAGTTCTCAAAGCCTTAAAGACGATTGAGGAGCGGGGGTACCCAGCGCTACTGCTGCGCATCGACAGCCCTGGTGGCACCGTGGGAGATTCCCAAGAAATCTATGGGGCGCTAAAGCGACTCCGCTCAAAGATCAAGATTGTTGCTAGCTTTGGCAATATTTCCGCTTCCGGTGGGGTTTATATTGGCATGGGAGCCGAACATATCATGGCCAATCCGGGCACCATTACCGGCAGCATTGGCGTTATTTTGCGCGGTAACAACCTGCAACGACTCCTCGATAAGGTGGGGGTGTCCTTCAAGGTGATTAAGTCTGGCCCCTATAAGGATATTTTGGCCTTTGACCGCGAGCTGACTGAGGAGGAAACTCGGATTCTGCAAGAGTTGATTGATACCAGCTACCTACAGTTTGTGCAAACCGTTGCCGAAGGCCGCAACCTAGAGGTTGAAACGGTACGGCAGTTTGCCGATGGCCGGGTGTTTACAGGGGAGCAAGCTCTTGCCCTTGGCTTGGTGGATCGCTTGGGCACCGAAGAGGACGCGCGGCGATGGCTAGCAGAGTTAGCGGGCTTAGATCCAGAGAAAGCCAAAGTACACACCATCGAGGAACCTAAGTCCCCCTTGGCGCGGCTCCTTCCCCGTCAGCAGGAAGAGCGACACTACCCGTGGCGTGCAGGACTGGAGTGGCTAGAATTTGAAATGGCCACCCATGGGCTTC
The DNA here is from genome assembly GCF_022698185.1 of Synechococcus sp. PCC 6717. Taxonomy (NCBI): domain Bacteria; kingdom Bacillati; phylum Cyanobacteriota; class Cyanophyceae; order Synechococcales; family Synechococcaceae; genus Synechococcus; species Synechococcus sp. PCC 6717. The sequence goes on from NZ_JAKLTV010000032.1 coordinate 4,860, forward strand.
CCCTGTGGCTCTATCGCCCCTAAGCTGGATACAGTAGCTGCATGGAGGAGCATAACGTGGGCTGGCGTGTCCGAGCAATTCGTGGAGCAACCACCGCCACTGAAAACTCTATTCCAGCTATCCGTGAGGCAGTGCTGGAACTCCTCAGCGAAATCGAACGGCGCAACGCCCTTGATTTCTCGGAAGTGATTAGTGTCACGTTTTCGGTCACTCGGGATCTAGATCAAATTTTTCCGGCGGCGATCGCCCGCGAGTGCCCCCACTGGCGCAATATTCCGCTGTTGGATGTCCAGCAAATGCACGTTGAGGGGGGCTTGCCCTACTGTATTCGCTGCCTGATTTATGTCAATACCCCTAGCGCCGATCACCCCATTTACCATGCCTACTTGCGCCATGCCCAAAGTCTCCGGCCTGATCTGGCAGTGAATGGTGGTTACCCTTCCCTTGAACTGTCCTCTCATTCCTTGGGTTCGCTATGACTGCTGTTGTTCGTGATTACATGACCCCCAACCCTTACACCATTCGCGCCGATGCCCCGATTACTGAGGCCATTAAACTCATGGAGGAAAAACAGGTGCGGGGGTTACCGGTGCTTAACAGCAATGGCACCCTTGTGGGTTTAGTGTCAGAGGCGGATTTAATTGTCCGGGAAGCGCCCCTAGAACCACCACTGTACATTACGTTTTTAGGGAGTGTCATTTACTTTGAGTCCCCAGAATCCTTTCATCAGCACCTGAAGAAAACCCTAGGCCAGCAGGTACAAGATGTAATGACCCCTAACCCCCATACGGTGTCTGTGGATGCGCCTATTTCCGAAGCTGCCCGCCTGATGGTGACCCACCACATTAGTCGCTTACCGGTTCTGGATCACGATGGCCAACTGGTGGGGATTATTAGTCGCCATGACTTATTACGGGCGTTGCATAACAATTAGCTTGGCGTGACGTTTGCTAAATTGGTCTGTTTCTTAGAATGATCCTTGGCAGTATCCCCTAGAATAACGGCAGGGTGGCTCACCCCCAACATTCTCTGACTCAAACCTGAAAAACAGGCTGTATGGCAGCATCTTTGGAGCTACTGTGGCAGGACGCGCAGCGGGGTCAAGCGGAGGCGATCGCCCAATTGATGAACCGCACCCTAAATCTTAAGGGAGTTCATGCCCTCGTGCGACGGCGGGGTGACTGTTTACAAATTATGTTTGAAGCGGGGCGATCGCTGCCTCCCGACGCCTGTGTCCAATTTGTCCTCAAAGGTCTGAAGCGTCTGAGTCCTCAAGGAATTCTCAGTGTGCGACTCCACGGTCGCCTCAAGGGGGAAGAGTGGCCGGAATGGACACAGACTGTACAGCTTAAGGAGAGCTTAGCGGCTGCTGGGGCTGAAGCAATGACTCTGCCTGCCGCCGTTCCCCCTACAACACCTAGTAAAACGAGGCAATCGGGCGTTACTGCGGTTACCCTTAGCGTGTTGGCGATCGCTAGCACGGGGGTTGTGGCGTGGGCCGTACAGAATCAACTGACTGCCGAAGTTGCACCGACGGACACTCCGGAGCCAACCCCCGCAGTCACCACACCACAGCCAAGCCCTCCCGCCATTCTCCCTCCCTCTACTGCGGTAGAGCATCGCCTGCGCATTAAAGCGGTGGGGGATATGGTCTTGGGAACGAATTTTCCCAATAATCGCCTTCCTGCTGATCCACAAGTACTATTTGCCCACGTTAAGCCCCACCTACAGGGGGCTGATATTCTCTTTGGCAACTACGAAAGCACCCTCACCGATTATCCCCATCCCTTCAAAAACACCAGCAGTGGTCGCAGCTTTGCCTTTCGTTCACCTCCCAGCTATGCCCAGCTCCTGCGGAACACTGGCTTTGATGTGCTGAGCGTGGCAAATAACCATAGCTATGACTTCAATGAACAGGGCTTTCGGGATACGATGCGCCACATCAACGCCGCAGGCATGACCGCTGTTGGTGACCTGAATCAGATTGCTTATCTTGAAACCAATGGCATCAAAACCGCCTTCATTGGCTTTGCCACCTACCATGGCCAAAACCGCATCCAAGACCTGAATGCAGGGGCAGCACTGGTGCAACAGGCCAAGAAGACGGCTGATATTGTGGTTGTCACCTTCCACGGTGGCGCTGAAGGCAGCGACCAAATCCATACTCGCGATCGCACCGAATATTTCTACGGCGACGATCGGGGTAACGTGGTGCAATTTGCGCGGGCAATGATTGACCAGGGGGCCGATTTAGTCCTTGGTCATGGCCCGCATGTCCCTCGCGCCCTCGAACTCTACAAAGGCCGCCTCATTGCCTACTCCTTGGGCAACTTTGTGGGCTACCAAACCTTGGGTAGCTACGGTAACCTCGGTAAGTCCTTGATCCTCGATGTAGAATTAGACGGCTCAGGTCAGTTTCTTCAAGGCAAGATCATTCCTGTACGCATCGACAATCAGGGCATTCCCCACATTGACCAAAACTTTGCCAGTGTGCAACTCATTCGCCGTTTAATTCAGGCGGATTTCCCAGCCACCCCCCTACAGATTGAACGCCTAGGCAAGATTGTAAACTACTCCCAGCTAAAGCAGGGAGCTTTTAGTAGCCCTGCAGTGAGTACCGAAGAGCCGGCTGAACCGCGATAGCTCACTCAACCAGTTGGCTGAGCCGGAATCGATATGAACCAGACAACGCCACTAGCCAGCAGCCAACAGAGGACACCAACACAATTAAATTAGTGGCCAACCTATAGCGCTTGCAGTAAGGGTTCGATCGCGCTCGCAGGGGCTGGGCGGGCAAATAGATACCCTTGGCCATAGTCACACCCGAGTTCCCGCAACAGTTGAAGCTGATCAGCCGTTTCAATGCCTTCGGCGATCGCCCGGTATCCCAATTGATGGGTAAGGACTAAAATCATTTGGGTGATTTGATAGTTACGTTGGTTGTTTTCCAGCTGACTGACGAAGGAGCGATCCACTTTGAGGTGCTGAATCGGTAAACTATGGAGGTAGCTAAGGCAAGAATAGCCAGTGCCAAAATCATCAATACTAATTTCAATGTGGCGATCGCTAAGGGCACTCAGTAGCCCCCTCATCTCTTCGTTGAGTTCTAGTGCAATTCGCTCTGTTAGCTCAAGGATTAACCTGCCCTCCGCCAAACGAAATTCCTGTTGGATGTGATCTAAGTGTGCCAAAAAATTTGGGTGCTTCAGAGTTTTGGCAGAGACATTGACACCGAGAATCAGGCGCTTGGTGCTGGGGTACTGCTGGTACCACTGCGTCAGTTGCTGGCAGGCATGACGCAAGACCCACTGATCTAAGGCCACAATCAAGCCGGTATCTTCCGCAATGGGAATAAACTCAGCAGGCGAAATGAGACCCCGTTCAGGGTGATACCAGCGCACTAAGGCTTCAAACCCCACTAAACGCTGCTCCTGTAAGTCAAAAAAGGGCTGATAAAACACCCGCAGCTCATCCTGCTCTAGGGCACGGCGGAGGTCGTGTTCAATGTGGAGGCGTTGGAGCACCTGCTTGTACATCCCTTGATTGAAAATGGCGTAGCGTCCCCGCTGATGGCCTTTGGCTTCATACATTGCAATGTCGGCATTGCGCAACACCTCAAGGCTGTTTAGATACTCATTTTGGGCAAAGACCATACCCAAGCTACTACTGACAAAAATTTGCCGCTCATCAACATTTATAGAGTCTTGCAAGCGCGTGATAATGCCTTCACAGGGGGCAATCACTTCCTGTATATGGCTGAGGCCACTCATCAAAATGACAAACTCATCGCCACCAAACCGTGCCACTGTATGGCTGCGGTGAATCAGGCTGCGCAGCAACCGGGCAAACTCAACGAGTACGCGATCGCCAACCCCATGACCCAAACTATCGTTGATCACCTTAAAGGCATCTAAGTCTAAAAAGACGACGGCATAATGGTAGCGGGGGTTACGGCGAGCCTCAGAGATCGCTGCTTCCAGCTGTTCCATCAGGTAAAGGCGATTGGGCAGGCCGGTCAGCATGTCGTGGTAGGCTTCGTAATGCAGTTGGTTTTGCACCTTAAGGCGTGCCGTCACATCCCGCGAGGTGGTTTGCAGCCTTTGTAACTGACCTTGGTCGTCGTAGCGGGGCTTGATGAGGGTCTCTAGCCACAGTGTTTCGCCAGAGGCAGTGCACACACGATGGGTGAGGGGCCAAAATTTATTTTGTTGAATCATTTGTGCCAATTCTTGCCGCACCTGAGCGCGATCCTCAGGATGAGACAGTTCACTAAAGTGTTGGCTAATTAGGTCTGTACTCTTGCGCCCTAAGAGTGCTTCGTAGGACGGGCTGATATAAAGGCAGTGGCCAGCGGGATCGTGCACACACACAATGTCATTCATGTTTTCCGCGAGCAGTCGATAGCGCTCTTCACTCTCTCGCAAGGCCATTTCCGCAGTTTTGCGATCGGTAATGTCGATGTGGGTACCCACCACCTTACAGGGCTGCCCCAAGGAATCGCGAATGAGGACAGCCTTACTGTGAATCCAGCGGTAGCTGCCATCGCGGTGACGCAAGCGAAAATCAATGCTGTAGGCTGCCTCGCCCCGCAGAAACCGCTGAAAGGCACTCACTGCCCGCTCTCGATCCTCGGGATGCAGCCGGCTGGCCCAATCTTTAGGACTGGCTTCCGCCGCATTGGCCGGATACCCCAACTGCGCTTTATAGGTGGGAGAGACATAGGCGGTTTGGGKGCGTAAGTCGCAAAAATAAAARCCAATATTGGAGGCTTGCACCGCTAAATCTAACTGTGCCTGTTGCTCTTGTAGGCGCTCTTGAGCCGCATGGCGATCGCTCACATCCAGAACAAGGGTGTACCACATCACCGCACCATCGTCGCGGCGCTCCGGTTGACCTGCCCCTTCCAGCCAGCGAATGTCGCCATTGGGGTGAATGATTCGCCACTGCCAAAACCATGGCTGCAACGTTCGGGCTGATTTCTCTACAGATTCAAGCATGGCAGGGCGATCATCAGGATGCACAAGCTGCCAGAGCGCAGAACCATCCGCCGCTGCCACCGCCGCTGGCACACCCCATAACTTTTCACACATGGGGTTGAGGTAAAAAACTTGACTGTGCCCATCAGGAAAGTGCAGATAACGAAAGATGGCTCCCGGCACATTCATCGCAGTTGAGCGAAATCGTTCTTCACTGTCGCGCAATGCTGCTTCAATGCGGCGGCGCTGCGCCAATTCCTCCTGTGCCCGTTGGTATAGCTTGGCTTGATAAATGGCCACTTCCAGTTGGGTTGCAATCGTCGTCATCAGCGAAATTTCAGCCGCAGACCACTGGTGGGCACCATTGGTAGTAAACACCCCCAAGGCACCCCAGGTCTGCTCTTCTACCCGTAAGGGCACTATCAGCCATGCCCCCGGAAACATCTCGGTTAAAGGTTTTAGGACGGGATCCGTAATTTCACTGGCATCGCTAATTTGGATAATGTGACCCGCCTTAAGCTGCGCGGCCATGGGGTTATCGGCATCGGAAACTTCGTAGCCAATATGGTGCGGCCAGTTGGGATCTTGGCGATACTCTGATCGCCGCACCCATGCGTGCCGATGGGGAAGGTACTGCACCACCACGCAATCGAGCTTCAGCCACAGCTTGCCAACTTCTTCAACCACTGTGGCAAAAATGGTCTCGAGATCTAATGAGTTACGAATGGCCTGAATCACCCGATTCAGTGCCTGCTCCCGTAATAACTGCTCTTTGAGCATGCTAATATCGCGCCCCACAGACTGAATTTCGACAAGTTGGCCAGCGTCGTCAAAAATACCTAAATTAATCCATTGGGTGTACTTAATCCCTTGAGGGCTACAGACGCGGTTCTCGTTGGTAAAGGTGGGGGCATCGGGTGTCAATGCCTGGACTTTGGCTAACAGAGCAGGTAAATCTTCCGGCAGGACAAAGGTCGCCCACGGCTGGCCAATCACGTCGGTCACCGCCCGTTCAAACGCCCGGCAGAAGGCCGTGTTGGCAAAGGTAATGACCGTATCGGCTCGCGAGCAAATCAAAAAATCCGTTTGGCGTTGTACTAGGCTGTAGTAGCGCTCTGCCTGCTGGCGCAAGTGATTAATCAGATGTTGGTGTTCCGTTGCATCTCGATGGCGATCCCTAATATCCTGAAAGGTGATCAGGCCAAGTTGCATCTCCCCGCTACGATTGAAAATCGGTCTAACTTCTAGCTCAATGGTCATGCGGCGATCGCCATACTGGAGAGTCACAGTTCTGCGCTCATCAACCGCAGGATGTTGCCCTTGGGGTTTCAGCAAGTTCTCTTTGGGGTAGGGACGAGGATGATTCGGCGCGGCGGCGCTGTCCTCCTCAAAAAGATGGATGTTTTGCCAAATTTCCGTTGCCGGTTGCGAGGCATCAGTGATCCCCAATAGGTTGCGAGCGTAGGGGTTGATGTAGATAACTTGCTTGGCAGCATTGTAGAGGCAAACTCCCATAGGCAATGCCGCCAAAATCTCTACTAGGGCGCAACAAAGATCCTGACCAACCGCATGTTCAAGGAAGTCCAGCAGAGCACCACTACAGGGCAGAGGAACCCCGCGCACTTGCAAGGGGTCAGAAGGCGGCAGTTGACAATCCATCAAAACAAGAAAATGAACTGGGGAGTGAGCGGCTTAGAACTGGATCACGTCTTTGGGGCAATAAATTAAAGAGTAATGGTAATAGTTATAGGAGTGATGTGGGCGGGCTAAAACCCCTCCGCTTTAGCGAGGGGATACAGCCAACTCAGGGGGCTTTAGCCCCTAGTAAGGTCAATTACTCTTGCCCTGAGCTTCAATGTAGCGCTGAATTGTTTCGCTGCTAACATTGCCAGCCGTTGAGACAAAGTAACTGGATGTCCACATGGACGGCACGTTCATCAGTATGCTGGCGGTATTGATTCAGTACAGTTGTGTCCACAGTCCTGTGACCTCGATAAACGGCAAGCAGATGCCTAGGAGTC
>NZ_JAKLTV010000033.1:0-22017 GCF_022698185.1 Synechococcus sp. PCC 6717
CTAAGAGTCTTGTTCCCTCTCCTCTGGGAGAGGGCGGCAAAAGACTCAAACCCGAAAGTCATACGTCTATTCAGCAACGCCCTCAATTACTCATTGTTTACTTGACTTCTCCCCTCCTTGAAAGAGAGGGGATTCCCAACGGATGCTACGCAACGGGCTGAAGCCGCGTTACTTCGCTTTTCCCTTGAGCTGTCACCCACAACTTAATGCGGGTGGGGGCAGTCAAAGACCCCCTACTCACCTCAAGCATTTCTGCTATTGGGACTACGTTTATGTTTCGGTTCGTGGTTTCGCGCTTTTCAACACTAGCCAATTTGATACGCTCAACATCCTGCCATTGCTTGCAGTGGTTTAGGCTTGCCGCCAAAGCGGTAGTGACTTACTTGCCGGGATTTCTCCGTACTAGGATGTTTCTTCGCGTAGTTGATACGCCTACTTTCCACGTCTCTAGTTTAACACATAGAGAGGGCTAAAGCCCCCTGAGTTGGCTGTATCCCCTCGCTAAAGCGGAGGGGTTTTAGCCCGCCCACATCACTCCTATAAAGGGAAAATGGTATAGAACATTGCGCTCAAAGTTTTCCGGACTACTATCCTAGCGGCACTGTTGCCAAACCCCACCCTAACTTGGTAGAAAGGAAGTGCTAACCAAGTTCCAACCGTTATTGTGGGGAGTACTATAAATGAAATCTATCTACAAACTCTTAGCTATTGCTCTAGTTCTCTCTAGTTTCTCTGTGGGTCTGGTGGCCTGCGGGGGGGGCGGTGGCCAAACAACTACTCCTACGGAGTCACCTTCCCCAGAAACGTCGCCTTCACCATAAACACGTGCTAGCTACTCACTAAGAATCACTGCAGTGCTCCGCCACAACGCGTTGGTGCTAGCCTGCCGCAGGTATAGCGGTTAGGGGTTAGTTCTACGCCAGCGTGCCTTGGCATCCTTCCGTGTCAAGGAAGGCGGAGTATCAAACGAGCTACTAGGGCGCTAGTAACGCCAGTAGCGGCGACCCTGCCAAAAAATTCCCATGGCCGTCCCAATCAAGAACACTTCGGTGATCGGGAAAAAAACAGATCGCAGCCCAAGCAGGGAGCCGAAAAAACTAAACCCCAAGCTGGCTAAGAGTAAGCACAAGAATAATCCCCACAGGGTGCCGCCATATATAGGTGCCGGGTTAAACCAAACTTCGAGGCACAGCACCGCCAGCATCCCCAACGCAATACTCATCCCCAACTGCACTAGCAAACTGAGGGGCGGCTGTAACAAAATGATTAACACTTCGCGCATCAACAATGACGCACTGCCAATGTAGTACAGCCCAGTATCAAACAGCGCAGCAATGAGGGCAACGAGCAGCCCCGTAGGGATCAGCGATCGCCAAGGCAGCGCCTTGAATTGGTGCCACGGATCCGACACAGACTACTCTCAGATCAAACCAAATCGTCTAGGCTCATTTCCAGTTCCATGCGCTGTTCCATTTGGCGCAGAAAATACCCCGTCATCATGGCGGAGGCCAGCAACCCTGCAAGATTGTCACGGTCTGTAGCAATTTGCACATTAAAGTCCTCCGACGGCAGCCCCCCCACTAGCCCTTGGACGTTTTGGCTAATAATTTGACGAATTTCAGGACTCACGGAGCGGGCAATGCGCGTTAGTACTTCCGGCGATTGACGTTGTAGATACTTTAAGAGCAGGTTCGGCTGCCCATCCTCAGTAAAGGAACCGTGAAAATCAGCATGTCCGGGATCAAAAACCATAGGCATTGCTCGCGCGTTATGTTAACTATATGTTACCAAATGCAAATCCGCTACTGCTGCCGTTGCAGCTGAGGGCACTGCCTCGGCCGGCAACTCCTGTAAAATAGACCTCAGCACTGCGTCAGACCGGATGAGGATTCCTCCATGACCGCTTTGGATCAGCTTCAGCCTGCCAACCCTCGGGAGGTGAATATTTTTGCCCCCTATATGCGCAATGAGAAACGGGCGCTCCTTCCCCTTGGTATTGCTCTTTACCGACAGGGAAGGCTGGAGGGGCAGCGCGGGATTGAAGGGGGTGACAACGTTGATTTTGTAGCCTCATGGACCATTGCCAATCTGCCGGCCGATCTGTCGCGCTGTACAGTCATGTTTGATAATTCTGTTGATCTCCAGTACGAAATTTCGATTACGACCTTTGAGTTGGTCGATCACCTCATTGATGTGATTATTAACTACAAAAAGCATCGTATTGCTGATTTTTCTAAGGGGTTTTACCGTAAGCTACTGCGACTTGAGTAATGATAGACATCTTGGGGATACCGCTGAGGGAGGAATAAGACAACAGTGCCGAAACATCTGCTCATCGCGTCCATGGTGGCTTACAGCGGTAAGTCTGCAACGATTTTGGGTTTGGCAAAGCTATTGCGCGATCGCCACTTCAATGTTGGCTACGGCAAGCCCTTAGGCACCTTTCAACCCAACGCTGACACCGAGGATACGGAAGCGGATGTGTGGTTTGTGCAGCACACCCTTAATCTGCCAACGGTGCGGCCAACCCTGCTCACCTTGACCCCTGAGACGATTGAAGCGCGACTGACTGGCCGAGATCAAACTGACTATCGGCAGGCACTCACCGCCTACCAAAACGACAATAGTGAAGACGTTGTGCTGCTGGAGGGGCCAGCCACCCTAGCCGAAGGTCGCCTATTTGATCTAGGGATGGGGGAAATGGCGCAGGTGCTGGATGCGCCCATTCTCTTAGTTGTCCGTTATGACTCCCCCTTAGTGGTGGAGTCAATTTTATTGGCTAAGTCGGAACTGGGCGATCGCCTGCTAGGGGTGATTATTAACGATATCCCCGATGCGGAGCGCGAACCCCTTAAGGCCATTTGTGACTACCTTGAAGCACAGCAGGTACCGGTGTTTGGGTTGTTACCCCGCAGTCAGTTACTCCGCAGTGTCAGTGTTCGTGAGTTGGTGCGGCAGTTGGGGGCAGAGGTGTTGTGTCGCCCCGATCGCCTTGACCTGCTTGTGGAAGAGTTAACCATTGGTGCCATGAATGTAAGTGCAGCGTTGAAATACTTCCGCAAGGGGAACAACATGGCGGTGATTACGGGGGGCGATCGCACCGATATTCAGTGGGCGGCACTGGAAACCTCCACCCATTGTCTTATTCTCACCGGACACCTGCCACCGTCGCCGGCCATTCTGGCCCGTGCTGAAGAGTTAGAAATTCCGATCCTATCGGTGGACTTAGACACCCTCACAGCGGTGGAAATTGTAGATCGCGCCTTTGGCCAAGTGCGACTGCACGAGGTGGCTAAGGTGAAGTTTATCGAGCAACTGATGCAAGAGCATGTGGATGGCGATCGCCTCTTGCGCTCCCTAAAACTGCCAGAACGGCTTGCCCTCTAGCGGCAATAATTGCTCCGCCAACTCCTTGTCAGTTGCCGAAAAACGCCGTAAAGCCCCTGCCTTTAGGCATGGGGAGTATGTCAAAATGCTCCTAATAGCTCCTAGTATGGGAGAACTGCCATGAGTGTCCCGATTTCCCCAATTCAGCTTCCTCCCTGTGGGGATTGTGCAGCGGATGCCGAGTGGTTAGAGCAGGCACTCTTAAGCTGGCTCAACACAGAGTACGTGCCGGAAGCCGTGAATACCGCCATTGCCCAGCGCGCCGCTCAGGTCTATCGACGGCAACGCCTAGAAGGAGAACACGACCTAGGGGGTATTCTCTTGGCCTTAGTCACCGAGTTACAGCAGTTTGATTTCTCCCAAAGCTTTTACAGCGAGTTTGCCGTGGCCAATGCCGTGAGTGATCTGCTGCTACGCCGCCTCGGCATTGAACCCTGTTGCGGGGCAGGCTAGTCTTTGGGCTGCCAATCAGGTTTTATCACTTGGCGCGAGCGGGCAATCACCAAGGCATTATCTGGCACGTCGTCGGTGACCGTTGACCCCGCTGCCACCGTCACATTTTCGCCAAGGGTGACCGGAGCCACTAAAACACTATTAGAACCGGTTTTTGTACCGCTCCCAATGTGGGTCTGGTGTTTGCGAACACCGTCGTAGTTGGCAGTAATGGTTCCCGCGCCAATATTGACGCGATCGCCAAGGGTGGCATCCCCAAGGTAAGCCAAGTGGGAGGCCTTGGTGTGGCTGCCAAAGTGTGCTTTTTTTAACTCCACAAAATTACCCACGCGGCAGTGATCCCCCACAATACTCTGCTGGCGAATATGGGCAAACGGGCCAATCTCACTGTCATCGGCAATTTGACTATCCGTAATCACCGAATAGCGTGCCGTTACACGTTCACCGATGGTGCTATTTTCAATGAGACAGCCAGGCCCAATGTGACTGCCACTGCCAATGCGGCTGACTCCCCGCAGATGGGTTTGCGGTTCAATCACCACATCAGCAGCCAGTTCTACAGTGTCCTCAATGGTGGTACTGGCAGGATCAATGAGGGTCACGCCTGCCTTCATCCAGGCTTGCTTCGTGCGATTTTGTAAAATTTGGTAGGCGGTTGCCAGTTGGGCGCGATCGTTAACCCCCAAAATTTCTTCGTAGTCTTCAACATCCACCACCATCACTGGGTTTAGGGCATTGACAGCATCCGTCAGGTAGTATTCCTGCTGGTCATTGTTGGATTGCAGGTGGGGCAGTACCGCCGCCAGTTGCGGCCAGTGAAAGCAGTACACCCCGGCATTAATGCGCCGGTTTTGTTTTTGCGCTGTGGTGCAGTCGCGGTCTTCAATAATTTGCTTGAGGATATTTTGGCTGTCGCAGATGACGCGGCCATAGCCTTGGGGATTGCTAATTTGGGCAGTAAGAATTGTCGCGGCATTCCCCCGCTCTTGGTGTACCTGTAATAAATGGGCAAGGGTTTCGACCCGCAGCAGCGGCACATCGCCGTTGAGTACCAGCAGGTGCCCTTCATAATCCTTGAGGTAGGGGAGCAACTGTTGCACCGCGTGCCCTGTCCCCAGTTGTTCTCGCTGCTCTACAAATTCCAGTGCTGGGTAATCTTTGAGGGCACTGCGCACCGCATCCCCGGCATAGCCAATGATCACAAACTGGCGTTGGGGTTGCAGAGGGTTGACTTGGTGGAGAACCCACTCCACCAGCGATCGCCCCCCAAGGGGATGTAACACCTTGGGCAGCGAGGATTTCATGCGTGTGCCTCGCCCTGCTGCTAACACTGCTACAATGACCATGAGTTCTGCGTGCCTTATCAATCCAACGAGGGGTTTACCTTGCCAGTAATGACTGGCAGGGGCGCACCATCACACCTCAAACACTAAGATCGCCCACACTGGAGTATATCAAGCTTAGGAAACTAGGAGTAGAACCCAGCCCTAACTTAACGAAATTCCCCATCTGCGCAGTGGGGGCGTTCATGCTGACATCAGCCGTTACCCCCAACAGGGCTGATTGCGTAGGGTTGCTTGGTAGAATAAACAGGATTAAGACTATTTCGCGGGCGATCGCCTGCGCACGGAGCTTTGCCCCCATGACCTACCACAAACTGTGGTTTCAACAAACAGCTCGCCAACTAAAAGTGTTGCGCCCGTTTCCTGCCTTCGAGATTGTGCAGGGTTTTATCCACACCTATCTCCCGAAATTGATCGATGATATGGACGGTCGCGGCTTGGACTTAACGGATCCGTACCACTGGTGGGAAAGCATCTACATTGATGGCATTCTTGAATTGGAAAATAGCCAGGGAGTAACCCTCTCGGTTGCCGTCGGCATTATTGAGCAGTGGCGCAATGCCAACACGGCACTACGCATGATTACCACACCACGAATGGTTGAACTACGTCACTCCCTCAACCTTGAGCAGCACTGGCTCTTTTATGTCTCTAGCCGCAAGCCCTATCCAGAATCCGTCTGGATTGATCTGCTCTATGAACAGGCTGATAAGCCACCGCCTGAAAGCCGGTGTTGCATTATTGAAGTGGTTGAACCCGATTAGCTCAGGTGCAAAAGCGTCGGCTAGAGGTAGTCGTTAGAGGCTGCACCCCAATAGTGTGGCAATTTGTTGCAGGCCTGTTGACCTAGGCAACAATATGCTGCGAGGTGCAAACATTTTGCATACCGCAAGGGGTCATGCCGTACACTAAGGGGGTTTTTATTTTTGATTCTATTGAAATGAAATTAGTCTCTCTCGTGCTCATTGGTAGTGGTTTAGTGAGTAGTGTAGGGGTGCCCTCTCAAGCGATCGCCCAAAAGTATCCCGCTGTGGCAGTCACGAGCTTTATGGACACCTGCCTCAATCAAGGCCAGCGCTCAGCGCCCATTGTGCCGCGATCGCTGCTGAGCAACATCTGCCGTTGCTCCATTAACTACATTCAAGAGCGGGTCAGCTATGATGACTTTCGTACCCTGAACCCTGACAGTCGTCAGAATCAGTCTCCGCACCAGCAACACGTCCAGCGGGTTGTCGATGAAAGTATTAACCGCTGTATTCTGAAGCAGGTGGGGGGCTAGGGGCACTTTTGGGGGTTAGCTAGCGTCCAAGGCCTTAGGTCACGCCGCAATCCAAGCACGGCCACCGTCTGGGTTTATGCTAGATTGGGCGTAAGAAAACGCACTCAGCATTAGGACGAGTCCTATGGGAATCACACACCGCACATTAGTTGTTAGCACGACCGTTGTGATGACAGCCTTAGTGGCCGTTACAGGTGCGGGGTTACACTGGTCGAGAAGTTTAGCTAGCTTTCGGCAAAGCCCTAAGGAACTCGTCGATGAAGTGTGGCAAGTGATTGACCGCGAGTATGTGGATGCCACCTTTAACGGCAATGACTGGCGGGCGGTGCGCCGAGAGTTCTTATCTCGTAACTATAGCAATACTGAGGACGCCTATAAAGCGGCTCGGGAAATGCTCGAAAAGCTCAACGATCCCTATACTCGCTTCATGGATCCTGAGCAATTTAAGTCGATGCAAATTGAAACCTCCGGGGAGCTAACGGGGGTCGGTATTACCATTACTCAAGATGAGAAAACCAAGGAAATTACGGTCGTTTCCCCCATTGAGGGCAGCCCTGCCGCCGAAATTGGCTTAATGGCCAAGGATGTGATTCTGCGGATTGATGGTAAGTCCACAAAAGGCATGGATATTAACCAAGCCGTCAGCATGATCCGGGGGCCGGTGAACACGAAAGTCCGGCTAACTATTCAGCGAGGCGGTCAAGTCATGAACTTTGAAGTGACCCGCGCCCGCATTGAAATTCACCCCGTGCGCTACAGTGTGCGGCAAACCCCCCAAGGTCCTGTTGGCTACATTCGCCTTGTTACCTTTAGCTCTAATGCAGCGGCGGAAATGCGCAGTGCCATCCGTGACTTAGAGAAGCAGGGTGTACAGGGCTACGTTTTGGATGTGCGCTCGAATCCGGGGGGCTTACTGTTTGCCAGTGCCGAAATTGCGCGGATGTTTTTACAGCAGGGGGATATTGTCTCCACTGTGAATCGCCAAGGGGAAGCCGATCGCCTGCGAGCGGGGCGAGGGTTTCTCACCAACAAGCCCATGGTCGTGCTGATTGACGGTGGGTCTGCCAGTGCCAGCGAAATTTTGGCCGGGGCGCTCCAAGACAATAACCGTGCGGTCTTAATTGGGACGAAGACCTTTGGCAAGGGCTTAGTACAGTCGGTGCAACCGGTAGGTGAAGGATCGGGGATTGCCGTGACGATCGCGAAGTACTTTACCCCCAGTGGCCGCGACATTAATAAGAAAGGGATTGAGCCGGATATTGAAGTGAAACTGACTGAGCAGCAGCGGGAGCAACTGACCCGGGAGGATATTGCGACGGATAAAGACCCCCAATTCATGCGGGCGATCGCCGTTCTCAATGAGCGCATTTTAGCTGAGCAGCAGCGCAGCGCTCAGTCGGTGCAGCCTTCCCGCGCTCTTCGCTAACCCCTCATATGCGTGATCAGCGACACAACGTTCAGCGGGTACTCTGGCTAACACTCATTCTGAATATTGTTGTTACGCTGGTGAAAGCGATCGTTGGGGTGCTAAGTCACTCTCTGAGTTTGCAGGCGGATGCGCTCCACAGTTTTACCGATGGCATGAGTAATGTCTTGGGGTTGGTGGCCATGCACTGGGCCAATCCCCACCCCGATCGCGAGCATCCCTATGGACATCAAAAGTTTGAAGCATTAGGGGCGCTGGGAATTGCTGCCTTTTTGGGAATGGCCTGCTTTGAAATTCTACAGAGTGCAGTGGAGCGGCTGCTACATCAGGCAACAACGATTGCCCTTGGGGCAGCAGAGCTATGGTTGATGATTGGGGTGTTGGGCATCAATATTGGGGTCACCCTTTACGAGCACCACATGGGGCGCAAGCTGAATAGCCCAGTCTTGCTGGCAGACGCGAAGCACACCCTCAGCGATGTCTGGGTCACCATTGCTGTGCTCCTAGGGCTGATCGGGGTCTGGAGCTTGAACTGGTACTGGTTAGACGTGGCGTTAGCCTTTCCGGTGGCGGCCTTGGTGTTTTGGAGTGCATGGTCGGTGCTGAAAACCAACATTCCGTGGCTGGTGGATGCAGCGGCGATCGCCCCGGAGGCCATTTACACCATTGTCATGGCTATCCCTGGAGTGATCAACTGCCATGACATTAGTTCGCGGGGGGTGGTTGGCCGACAATTATTCATTGAAATGCACCTGATTGTTGAAACGGAGGATGTCACCGCGGCCCATGGGATTACCGAAGAGGTAGAGGCTGCCCTACAAGCACATTATGGCCCTGCACGCATCGTCATCCATGTGGAACCTCAAGATTACCAGTCGAGCCAGATAACGTTTTCTTAATTTTTCTGCCACACTAGCTAAGCAGTCCCTTTTCTCGCTGTGGTATCGTGGCTCCTTTTTTTGAACGCCAGCTGCAACGCCTACGCACCGATCTATTGCGATTGGGGGCACTGGTGGAGACCACCTGTCAACTCTCCTACGGGGTGTTAATTGAAGGAAACCTGACCGCCATTGATCTGCTGCTGCGGCGAGAACAGGAAGTGGATCGCCAGTATCACCAACTGACCCAAGATGCCATTGAAATTTTGACCCTGCACGCCCCAGTGGCCAAGGATCTGCGCTTTTTAGCCAGCTTACTGCACCTCAGTCGGGATTTAGAGCGCATTAGCGACTATGCTGTGGAAATTGCCACCGCTGCTCAGCGCCTCTTTGCCTATCCTGCAACGCCCGCCGTGTTGGCTGAGGTAAAAGCGATGTTTGAGCGATCGCTATTGCTAGTGTCCGAAAGTTTATCTGCTGTTGCGGATCTGGATGTGGAGTTGGCTGCGGCCATTGCCCTCCATGATGATGCGGTGGATGCAGACTACAGGCGCATTTATAGTCGCCTTTGTAGCCCCCTAGCGGAGTCTGAACTGGTGGAGCCACGCCTGTTACTGTTAGTGGTGATTCGTAACCTAGAGCGCATGGGAGACCATGCCACGAAAATTGGCGAGCGAGTTTGCTTTATTGTCAACGGCTACCCCCACTGAGCAAATTTTGCCTTTCACGCCCTTGGGGTGCGGCAATTGCCCCATAACCTCTGAGAATGGAGTTAGCCCCTTTGGATGGAGAGCGCAATGCACCTTGGCCGCCGGTTCTTCTTACAATCTGCTGCTGCGCTGTTACTGGCACAGGCGTTTTGGCAGGGGGGCAGTCAGGCGATCGCTGCTCCTTTAACGACGGTGCGGGCACTCCTCATTGGCATTAACCACTATCCCCACCTTGGAATGGTGCCTCCCCTTGCCGGTTGCCTCACCGATGTGGAACTGGTCAAAATGTTGTTGATGGAACGATTTGGCCTCGATCGCGATCGCCTAACGATTTTGACCGAGGCTGCCGCAACCCTGCCCAGAGTCAGGGAGGAACTGGCGGAACTCCAAGGGCTTGGTGACCCTATTTTGGTCTATTTCAGCGGCTATGGCACCCTCTGGCAACAACAGCCGACGCTCCTATTGGCCAATGCCGATAGCAGTGGTGCCGATAGCTTAGCCTTAGCAGAGCTACTCAACCTCAAATCCCTACAGGTCTGGCTAGATACCCGCTTTACCAGTGCGCCACCCCGCGCCTCTCATCTGCGGTGGCGGTATGCCCCCCTAGCCGCAACCGTTAGCCCTCAGGCACACAGTGAGGCTAAGAATCTCACCGCCGTCAACGATCTTGGGGCAGAAGTCACCCTTAATGGGGTGACCGTAGGGCTGTTTACTGCAACCCTGAGCCATTATCTAGCGGCCTTGGCCGGCGATCGCCCCTTGGATCACAGCGTAATGCATACCGCTGATGACCTGCGCACCCAGCTTGGCAGTGAGGTGCATTTAACGATGGGCAGCCTGCCTAGCATGGGCGGTAACAGTTTGGATGCCGTTGTCCAAGGCAGCCATGATCGCACCCTCAACCTTTGGTGCGGCGGGTTCAGTCCATGGTTGCTGGCACACCTCAGCCCCCGCAGTCGTTTGCTCAGCACCGATACAAGCGTAATGGTGGAACTCAGCAGTATCAATGGTTTTATGGCTCAAGGTACAGCCGCTGCTCCGCTGCAAAGCGGCGATCGCCTCTACGAGAAATTACGTCGTCTCCCTCGCAACCTCAGCCTTAAGGTTGGCTTAGACCCACACCTCGAGAAAATTGAGCGAGTTGATGTCGTGAATGCCTTGGCTAACCAAGGCGACGTGACGGTTGTCAACAGCCCTGACGACCTGCCAGATGTAATCATTACCAAAACCTCAGAGGCCGGTAGCTATGGGCTGCAATGGCCCGCAGGCTCCCTCCTCCAGGAGAGTTGCACCACCACCAACGAAGCTGCCAAGGCGGGAATGCGGCGCTTAAACCCATGGTTTGCCACTCTGCTAGCCCACAAATGGCTGGCCTTGACCGTTAATACAACCTCGAGCCATTTAGGCATTTCCACCACCTTAGAGCAACTCACCCCCCAGCCCAAACTCTTAAGTCGGCAATACACAACTCGCTCCCCCCATCCACTGCCGGAGGTACTGCGCACAAAGCTACCCCCTGTGAACTTGGCAGCCCCCCTCACCCTAACCAAGGGGGACMCCTGCCGTTGGAGCATCTATAACTATGGCGACGAGTCCTTAAATGTGCTGGCCGTTGCTTGGGACAGCCGCCAAGGGCTGCTCTTGCTGCCCCTCCAACCGCAGTCCTGGCACCTAGAACTAGCAGCGGGGCTGAGTGTGCCCCTCTACACCTGGAGCTTGAACCACCCTAGCCAGTGGCTGCAAGTCTTTATTATCAGCAGCCGTCGCCCCTTCAGCCACGTTAACCAGCACAGCTCCCCCCCCACCAATGCCCAACCCCTACCGGTGGCTGGGGAGAATGGCCTAGCCCTCACCCAAGGGTTACTCAGCGACCTAAGTACAGAGCCGGAGGGGAATGACCTAAGCTTGGATGTCGCGCAGTGGTGTAGCCAATGCTATACGTTGCGGGTGGTCTAGGCCAAGCGACGGCGTAACAATGGCTGAATCAGCAGACTCAGTGCCACCGCCACCGCTAGCAGGATCGCTATCGCCGTGCCCAAGGAGATGGCCCCCCATGGTGCCACCATCACCACATCGGCAATCGTCCAGTTTGGGTGCAAATACACGTAGCGGATGGGTTCGATAGCTAAACTGAGGGGGTTGAGGCTGGCCACCCACTGCAACCAGGTGGGCATAAATTGCAGGGGGACGAGTGCCGTGCTGGCAAATAGCAGCGGTAAGTTAATGACAAAGATCACCGCCAGCAGTTCAATGTGCCCCGGTAAGGCAAAGGTTAACCCTAAACTCAGTGCCGTCACCCCAAACACAAGAATTAGCACTGTTGCCAACACAACGGCAATTCCCGCTACGTTCGGCAGCCCTGTGCCCAAGACAACCCCCAAGCTGGCGATCGCCACCACCTGAATCAAGCTGAGGGTGGTAATAAACAATGCTGAAGCCAGCACAATTGAAAACCGCGAGGCCAACGGCGCCACCAATAGGCGGTTCAAAAAGCCAAACTCGCGGTCAAACATCACAGGTAGCCCCGCATTCAGAGCACCACTAAAGGCCGTAAACACAATAATGCCAGCACAGAGAAACTGGCCATAGTTCGCACTGTCGCCAAACAGCCCCGACGGTACATTTTGGAACAATGCCCCGAATAGGATCAGCCAAATGAGCGGCTGCACCMCCCCCGCCACCAACGTTGAGGGTCGTCGTTGGAGCTGAATAAACAACCGTCGCGTTAAGGCTAGAGTTTCTTGCCAAAAGTCAGGGGAAAATAGCCCCGGAACTCTACTGATTGAAGAGGTGGTCATAGCGCAAACGATAACTCAACTGTTGCCTTCTAGGGTAGCAAGGGACAGAACCGCTAAGCGCCAGTCTTGATAGCCATCCTCTTTTTACGGCTTGGGGGTGCCACCTGCATCGCCCAGTTACGGGTCAACACCATGCGGGGGTGAATTAAGCGGTGCTGATCAATAAGCCAAGCCAGGGTGCGATCGCACACTCGCCACACAGCCTCCTGCAAGTTCAGCCGGGCAATCCGCCGTAATTCATCCAGTTCTGGGGTTTGGCCGCGCCCCGGCTCTAGGCTATCAGCTAAAAAGATCACACAGCTCAACTCATCCATCCCCGGCTGGCCCAGCGTATGGTTGGCCACTGCCGCCAAAACCTGCGCATCCGCTACCCCAAACTCTTGCCGAGCCACCAACGCACTCACCTGTGCATGGAGCAAGTGCGGATCGGCGGTATCTACCTCAGTGATGGGTAATGCCGCTTGCTGCGCCATCGCTAAGAGTGTCTGCGGCGGGAAAWATTTGGCTAAATCGTGCAACAACCCCGCCCACGCTGCCCGCGTTACATCCAAACCGTGAACAACGGCTAACTCAGCAGCCATCGTTTCTACCCGCAGAATATGTTGCAGACGCGGTGCTGGCACATGCTCCGCAAGCCACGCCAAAACTTGCTGGCGATCGCAAGGTAGCTCCCCTAGCGCATCACCCTCCATTGGGGACGTCACCATAACCCAAAACTGCGAACAACTAAAATCGAAAGTGCTACCCTTGTATCATACAGCTTGCTCCACCATCAGACCGATCAAACAACTCGGGGGGCTACCCCCTACGCCTTTATGTCTGCCTCAACAGGAGCCGTAATAAAAACTTCCGTAATTTTACGGATAGGGGCAAGCAGAGAAAAAAGAGTATCGTAAATACACGGAGCAACCCCTTGCCCACCGAGTTTGTGTATCTGCGATGCAAGGTTACTAGCAGCAGTCTGTTGCTCTACCCTATGACGACGATTACTGGTCATCTCTGGTAGGATATGCTGTCACCTAAGCCCCTGTTGAACCCCAATGTTCATCCCCTTGGCTGCTTATGAGTTACTGCCTGAATCCGAGCTGTGTCAAACCAGACAATCCTGATGGTTTGGATTTTTGCCAAGCCTGCGGCAGTAAGCTGCTTCTCAACGATCAATATCGAGCCATTCGTGTTCTTGGGAGGGGAGGCTTTGGCACAACCTTTCTTGCGGTTGACACCAAGCTGCCCGGTAACCCTAGCTGCGTGATCAAACAATTACGCCCCGCAGCGTCGGCTCCCCACATTCTGGCCATGGCGCGGGAACTATTTTTGCGAGAGGCCACCACCCTAGGCAAAATTGGCAACCACCCGCAATTGCCCCGGCTTCTGGGCTACTTTGAAACCGACAATGAGTTCTACCTCATTCAAGAGTACGTCGGTGGCTTAACCCTGCAACAGGAAGTCAAGCGCTTTGGAGCCAAAACGGAGGAAGATGTCAAACAAGTGCTCCAAGAAGTCTTGCCGATTTTGGATTATCTCCACAAAAACGAGGTCATTCACCGTGACATTAAGCCTGCCAACCTCATTCGCCGCGAAATCGATAACAAACTTGTCCTCATTGACTTTGGTGCTGTCAAAGATAAAGTCACCCAAGCCATGGTGGAAAATGCCCCCGAACTCTCGACCTTTACGAGCTTTGCAGTGGGTACCCCCATGTATGCACCCCCAGAACAGATGGCCATGCGCCCCATCTATGCCAGTGACATTTATGCCTTAGGGGTGACCTGTGTCTATCTGTTGACGGGGAAATCGCCCAAAGAAATCGAGCGAGACCCGCGCACGGGTGAGTGGCAGTGGAAGAAGTACGCCAAGAACATTTCTCCGGAATTTACGGCACTGCTAGACAAGATGCTAGAGGATGCCATTAAAAATCGCTACCAAACAGCGATGGAGGTTTTGGCAGATTTGCAACTTTTGTCTGCCAAACGGTCAAGTGCCACAAATGCATCCTCACAAAGTGCTGATGATGACCTCAGCAACGCACTCTCGGCACCCCCCAGTCGGGGCGGCAAGCCAATGCTAGGGCGTAGCAGTTATGCATCCTCGGTGAGTCATAATGCCCAAGCGGCACGAGTTCGCCAATCTCGCATGGGGGGACCCGGCGGCCCCCCACTGGTCGGGGCAGGCGGTGGCCAGCACCTGCGCGCAAAAGTAACTCCTCGACTGACGGCAGCCCAACTTCTCACGGCTTACAAACGGGGTGAGCGGGATTTTGTGGATGTTGACTTGTCCAATGTGGTGCTCCGTCATGCGGATTTATCGGGAGCGAACTTCGCAAACGCCAATTTGTCTAATGCTGATCTGAAGGGGTGTATTTTAGCGGGGGCTGTGTTGCGGGAGGCGAATTTGCAGGGGGCGAATCTTAGCGAAGCGAACCTGAACGGCGCTTATCTGGTGCATGCAAACCTTGAAAAAGCGAACTTGAAAGGGGCACGGTTGCAGGATGCCTCGATTTCAGGGGCTAACTTTACCGCAGCGGATATTTCAGGCGCCGATCTGAGTATGGTCTCGGGGGCGGTGCAAGGGCAACTGGATCGTGCCAAGCGCAATTGGTTTACCAAGCTGCCCAAATAACTCTCTCCCCTCTGGTTAAACCGGGGGAGGTACAAACTTAAGCAATTAGCAACAGCTAGGGATATCTGACTACTTCAGGCACTTATCAGAGTCACAGCCAGCGGGGCCTGCCTCTTCAATCGGTTGCGTGTAGCGAGATAATGCCGCATGGAAATCATGGATCCGCCGCCGTTGTGCGACTGCCGCCACTTCTGCGTCATACCGTTGTTTGCTAATGGGTTCAAAGGGCAATCGCGGGAAGGTTTCATTAGCATCAAAACGTGCTAATAATGCCGCAGAGATATAGCCCTGATCCTGCTGAATGGCCTCATAAATGGCGGTGGCCAATGGTTCAATTTCGTGCTCCCGCAACTCAATCGTGGCACTGGTGTTGTGGGTGGTGTAGTGCTGCTGCACTTGCATATAAAAGTCAAATTGAGCCAGCGCAGAAAATTGGCTAATGTCGATCGCGTCTGCGCCGGGCAGGTCTGCCCAGGAAACGGCGACAGGAATTTCAACGAGCCACTCGGTACAGCGCGGGTCAAAGGGGTCATCCAACAGTTTGCCCTGCTCATCTTTATCCGATTGCGATGGGATGATGTTATAGCCGTAGTCATAGCAGGCCATCGCAACAGCGTCACCTTTGCGGAAAGTAATGCGGCGGATAAACCGTTGGGCTTTGGGGGGATGCCAGCCAGGGGATGCCCCAGTGAGTAAAGACTTTGTGCCAGCGGGTTGCACGGTCGTACAGCGGTTCGGTCGTTTTAAGCCATGGCGATCGCAATACTCCCATACGGCAGCATGAACAATATCCCGCCAGCGTTGCAAGTAGCTGGCCTCTTGGGTTTTGAAAAATTGACCCTGCGGAGTGTCTGGTCGTCCCTGTGCCCACCACTCTAGCCACGCCGTCCCAAAGGCATGAACGAAAAAGTCGAATAGTCCGGTGAAGCTAACGCCAACAATAGGGTCTAACTCACGGGCATAGCGATAGCGTTCTACTTCAAAACGATGGTGCAATAAGGCGGCTACGGAGATGGCTCCTGCTTTGAAGGCGTTTGCTTGGGTCACTGTATCCGCAGGGTCAATTTGGTTGAGATGAATCTCTGAGAGGTTGCAGTGGAAATCCGCAGAGATAATCTCACCACAGTTGTGAGCCACTAAGCCATTGGCGTCGAACCGATTCGGGCCGGGCACAGAGCAGTCGTAAACGGCAGCTTCTCCATCAGGCGTAATCGCTTCCACTACTACCGCAAACCGTTCCCGATTCAGTTGCCGTTGATAGCCACTCAAGAGTTTCTGGAGTTTAGCCTGCTTGGTTGGCTCTTGGAATCCGATCAATTCTTGAAAATGGAGCAAATTATCTTGGCTAATTACTAACTCATGCTGAGATTGGCAGTGGTAGAGGCTCGGCTGCCGCTGACTATCAGGTAGTAACCGCAAGCCTTCTGGCCTCCGATTTTGATAGATGGTGGCAATAATCCCCAAGCGGGCTAGCATTCGCTGCACAGCTTTGAGGGTTTCGAGGTTGCTTTGGCATAGGCGAACACTCACGCCTTTGTCTTGGCTACCTTGAACACTGCCATCAGCGTCGAATAAGCCCCGTAAAAAACCTTGGTAAAACTCATAACTGGCCTGTTCAATCGCTGGCGTAATGACCTTACGACCGGGCTTTAAGCCAAACTTCGCTGCTAACTGGGCTAGGCCAGTGGAGTTGATCACCTGATGGTTCAGGGTTTTGTGTTCATAGGTCGCCGCAGCGCGAGCTCGATAATCTACCACCGTAGCTAGTAATTCCCGCGCGTATTGGCTCAGTTCCACACGGGACTCTTGCCAAAATCGCAGTAGCCCAATATCACGCCATTGAGTTGTCCCTAAACTGCCATCGCCTAATAAGCTCCCCAGTAGCCAACCTTCCGCTGCCGTTCCTATCCCATCCCAAGGTTGAATCCCTCGATGGTTATGGAGCAAAACCCAATCCCCCGGTCGCAACTCACCAACTTCGACCCATTCGCTGTATTGTTTTTGCTGGGTTTGGGCCGTAACTTTTAGGACTTGGTGATTCGGGGTGAGGCGAAGGGAAAACCCTGCCTTGGTTTGCAGTTTGACAACGGGTTTAATACCTGTAAAAAAGAAGCCGTCCGGTGTAGTGCTGAAGAGTTCGCCGTTGATATAGGTGCTGTGTTGACGACCAATTAAATCCTTGACTTGCCGCGGCCCGTCGCCTGTATGAATCCAAGTTTCGGCGGTAACGCATGGGTTCAGGCCATAGCGACCAAGGCGGTGGTTGATTTCCCGTTCATCTGCCTTGGGGGCTAACTGACGCAAGAGCAAGTCTGCTTGTCCAGTGTCATAGGCACGCAAAAAGCGGTGTTTGAGGTCTGGATTAGTGAGAATATCGGCGTTAGCACGGGCGACGGCTTCCCCTGCCCACTGGATCGCCCCTTCGCCACTATAAAACTGACTGCGTACTGCTTCAATGCATTCCTGTAAGGTTGGCTTGCGATGAAAGACGCGGGTATGGTTGGCCATGCGTAAGGCATCGCGTTTGGGGTCAATAAACCAGTTCCCCTGTTCATCCTGCTGCCATAGGTTTTGCTTGGCGGCGGCAAACTCGGCATCATTGCTGTCCCCTTGACGCATACCTGCGCTGCGCCTCACGTTTCCAGCAACGACCACGGTTGCTGCTTCATCAATGAGCAAGCAACATTCTACTGAGGTAAGTTGGCGACCAAGGGCAGCATTCAAAATTGCAGCACAGCGATGGTAGAGGTCGGGTAGTTTGACGGGGTTAGCTACGCCACCAAAGCCTTTTAAGCGCTCTCCTGTGGGTCTGACATCGCTAATGTCGATGGTAATGGTAACGTGTCCATCAAATTGCATGTCACTGGATAGCTCAAGGATGGTTTGGTAGGATTTAACCCATCCTTGGCGGCTATCGCCTACTTTGATGTGAACGTGGCTACCCTCAACGGTGACTGTGGTGCAGTCTTGGCGCTGGGCTTTCGGCGTTTTTCCAATGGTGCCCACCACGTCAATATCCAGGCGATTACGGATAGGAGGCAATTGGCTGATGTATTTATGCTCAAGGACGGCACCCGTACCGCACCCTTGCATCGCCAAATCCATCATCAGCCCGAACGAGTCCCAGTCAACGACGTTGGTGCTGGTGCAGTTATAGGCACCGGAGTAATTTTCCGGGCGCTTTACCCAGTCGGTGCCCCCTACCCATAGCCACCGCCCCGATGGCAGTGCCTTGATCTCCTGTTGCATTTGGGTGAGCAGAGCCACTTCATCGGCGCTGAGATGGCCAACCTCTTTTAAGCCTTGGATGGTGCGATCGCACACCTGCTGCCAACTTTCCCGCTGTCCTGCGTCATCTTGGCGGCTGTAGGTGCGGTAGAACACAGGGTAAGCGGTAAGGGCATTGGCGGGGRAAGTGGTCTGGGGGCGAGGGGGATTTTGCACCATCATGAAATTTCCATAACAGGACTATGGGCTGTAGCAATACTAGCAGTAGTGTAACGAAGCGAGCCATAAGGGTCAATAAGCACTATTTATAGTTTTCAGGTCTAGAGTCTCGCTCAAGCATCACACCAACGTTCCTTGGGGAGCTAGTGCTAAGATGGCAAGCACTGCCGCAATACGTTTAGGATGTTGTGCTGTGAGTCCAGAGTCTGCTGTTGCCGTTCCTCCCGCTAGTGCTGATCCAGTACAGTTTGATCAGGTGGTGATGACTACCTATGGGCGGTTTCCCCTGACCTTAACCCGCGGGGAGGGGTGCCGTGTTTGGGATAACGAGGGGCGCAGCTACCTAGATTTTGTGGCCGGGATTGCCACCTGTACGTTGGGACATGCCCATCCGGCGTTGGTGGCAACGGTTAGCCAGCAAATTCAAACCCTGCACCATGTCTCTAACCTCTACTACATCCCGCAGCAGGGGGCTTTAGCCCAATGGCTGGTTAATCACTCCTGTGCCGATCGCGTCTTTTTCTGTAATTCGGGTGCCGAAGCAAACGAGGCTGCCATTAAGTTGGCGCGCAAGTATGCCCATACGGTACGCCAGATTGCTCATCCGGTTATTATTACGGCGCAAGCCAGTTTCCATGGCCGTACCCTTGCCACCATTACGGCCACAGGCCAGCCAAAGTACCAGCAGCATTTTGATCCGCTGGTGCCGGGGTTTGCCTATGTCCCCTACAACGATTTTGCGGCGTTAGCAGATCTGGTGGAGTCGTTGGATCAGCCTCAGCCGCAGGTGGCAGCGATTCTGCTGGAGCCATTGCAGGGAGAGGGGGGGGTGCGTCCGGGCGATCGCCTCTATTTTGAGCAGGTACGGCAACTCTGCAATCAAAAAGGGATTTTGTTAATCTTTGATGAAGTGCAGGTTGGCATGGGTCGCACGGGTCGCCTCTGGGGCTATGAGACCCTTGGAGTGGAGCCGGATATTTTTACCTCAGCGAAAGGATTAGCTGGGGGTATTCCCATTGGTGCCATGCTCTCTAAAGAGTTTTGTGCAGTGTTTCAGCCCGGCGATCATGCCAGTACGTTTGGTGGCAATCCCTTGGCCACAGCAGCCGCCCTAACGGTTTGTGAAACGATTGAGCAGGAGAATCTGCTGCAAAATGTGAGCGATCGCGGTGAGCAATTACGCGCCGGCCTCCGTGCCCTTGCTAACCGGTATCCCCAACTGATTGCCGACGTGCGCGGCTGGGGCTTAATTAACGGCCTTGAGTTAACCGCAGAGTCAAGCCTCACTGCAGCGGAGGTGGTCAAAGCAGCCATTAGCGAAGGACTGTTGCTGGTGCCTGCGGGGGCGAAGGTGGTTCGTTTTGTGCCGCCTTTAATTGTCAGTGCGGCAGACATCGAGGGGGCGATCGCAGCCGTTGAGCGGTCTTTCGCACGCCTCTGTGGCTAGTTGTTTGCAGGTAATCAATGCAATTTTGATCAGGAGTCACACTGAACCTAAAGGCGATCGCGTATTCTAGGGGGAGGGTTCCTTGACCTCAACTAGTCCAACACTCACTTATCAGGTTGTTATGGCAGGCATCGAGACAGACAACTTTAGTCAACTCTTTCCCCTTTTTAGTGAGAGTTCCAAAGAATCCCTCGCCTCCATGCTTGCCGTGGCTTGGCACAATACCTATCCGGCGGGACGAGCCATTTTAATTGAAGATGCTTGGGGGAATGCCGTTTACTTTATTTTGGCGGGCTGGGTCAAGGTACGGCGGCTGTTGCCCAATGGTGACTTTACCACCCTTGCAATCCTCGGGCCTGGGGACTTCTTTGGCGAGATGGCCATTTTAGACCAGTCGCCCCGCTCGACCGATGTGGTTGCCCTGTGTACCGCTGAAGTTCTCTCGGTTCCTGCTCAAAAATTTACCCTCACCCTGCGCCAAGACCCAGATTTACATTACCGGATGTTGCAGTTAATGGCACAACGGTTGCGCCTCACAAATGCGCGCATTGAGTTAGCCCACCAGCCCTCAGCCGTAAAGCTAGCCAATGTACTGGTCAACCTTGGTCGCCGCTACGGACAGCGGCAGGGGGGCAATGCCCACACCGCAGTTATTTTCAATGTGCCGATTAAGGATCTCGCAGATGTGGCCAATATCAGCCCTGAGGAAGCACAGCAGCTTTTAGACAAACTGGCAGCCAAAGGCTGGGTCAAAATTGATGCGGCTAAACAGCAACTGCAGATTCAGAGCTTGCCGCAGCTAGAGCAACTGGCACAGCAGTCGGTGGCTTAAGGGTGCCTTGCTGTTACCGTAACCCCTCGCCTAGGATAGCAATAGTCGCGCTCGGTGAGCTTTAATTCTATGGCGATCGCTCCCAACCTGTACGAGCACACGCTGGTACACTACACCGATCCACTGCACGCCACTGAACTGTTGCGGCAGTATCGCCCCTATCTGGAAATGATTCCCAGTATGCGGCGACCCCAAGAAAGTCTGATTCCCATTCCACTGCCAATTGCGGAAATTCAAATTCCTGCCGCTCATACCAGTAATCAACGTCCCCAAGTGAAGTCAGCGCTGGTGCCCTGCGACCTTGTTTTTCTGATGTGCGATCCAGAATGGAAGGTGAAAACGGATGTTGAGCTATTGGTATTTATCCATCGTCCTGGGGAAAGTTTTACCGAGCTGCTGACGCGGTGGCGCCAGTCACAACTGCTCCTGAGTCGAAGCTATAGCTGGGATATGCCCCTGCAATACCGCGATATCTTTAGCGAAGGGGCAAATCGCCATCTGCCCCTATTTGTGTTGTTTAAGGAAACCCTAGCCGTGATTAAGCGGGGGCTAAAAGCCGCGCGACTGCCCTGTATTGTGGATACAACGGTTTCCAGCACGGCCTCCACTAATTCCCCAAAGTTAATTACTGGAGCGCCAGAAACCCCAGACTGAGCACGAGCCCTTGCAGCTATCTGCTTGAGAGGTCTATTTGGGGGGAGGAACTATTGCGGATCTCGCTTGGTGGTGTCCGGTTGCACCCAAATAATCCGGCGTTGGTTGCCAGCAATGAGATTGGCTTCTTCTTGGGCAATGCGCTGCCATGCTTGGGGCTGGAGATCTCGTTGCTGTTCTTGTTTAAGCTGGGTCACCCGCTGCTCTAGCTGGTGAACTTCCGCTTCTAGGGCAGTGAGTTTCTGTAGTTGGCTGAGTTGGTGGGGTACGATTTTGGCGATCGCCGCCACCCCAAAAGTGAGCAGTAGGATATTCACGCCAATTTTGGCAAGCCCCTCCCAAACGGCTGGAGGAATATTGGAGGATTGCGATGACGGAGCCATGGTAATTAGCGCGAGCAAAGGTACTTTTTAGTTTGACTTCTCCCCTCCTTGAAAGAGAGGGGATTCCCAAAGGATGCTACGCAACGGGCTGAAGCCGCGTTGCTTCGCTTTTCCCTTGAGCTGTCACCCACAACTTAATGCGGGTGGGGGCAGTCAAAGACCCCCTACTCACCTCAAGCATTTCTGCTATTGGGACTACGTTTATGTTTCRGWTCGTGGTTTCGCGCTTTTCTACACTAGCCAATTCGATACKCTCAACATCCTGCCATTGCTTGCAGTGGTTTAGGCTTGCCGCCAAAGCGGTAGTGACTTACTTGCCGGGATTTCTCCGTACTAGGATGTTTCTTCAGATCGGAAGAGC
>NZ_JAKLTV010000034.1:0-24142 GCF_022698185.1 Synechococcus sp. PCC 6717
CTTCCGATCTTAAGTCACTACCGCTTTGGCGGCAAGCCTAAACCACTGCAAGCAATGGCAGGATGTTGAGCGTATCGAATTGGCTAGTGTTGAAAAGCGCGAAACCACGAACCGAAACGTAAACGTAGTCCCAATAGCAGAAATGCTTGAGGTGAGTAGGGGGTCTTTGACTGCCCCCACCCGCATTAAGTTGTGGGTGACAGCTCAAGGGAAAAGCGAAGCAACGCGGCTTCAGCCCGTTGCGTAGCATCCTTTGGGAATCCCCTCTCTTTCAAGGAGGGGAGAAGTCAATTTGCCATAATCAGGAGTACGGGTGTATGCAACGATGGTCGGTTTTGTCCGATAGATTGAGTGTCCGTTTCCGCGCATCGCTGCAACGGACGTGAGAAGAGATGGCTACATCCCCGTGGATGAATCGCAGGGGCTTTGCAATCTCCTCTCAAACTCTCCCCTTTTCGGTAAGCTGCCGCTTTTACGTACCCCCAGTACCCGAAATACCTGAATTTTGCGCTCTTTGCCCTTGAGTTCAAGAGGCCCCCACGCTTCCGTGTCGTAGCGATCGCCTAAATAGTCAAGGGTCTCTTGGGCAACCAAAATCCGGCAGGGACTCATCTGCCGATGTTTATCTACACTTTCAAGGCGGGAGGCTGTGTTAACGCTATCGCCAATGACACCGTACTCTAGGCGGTTTTTACTGCCCAAACTACCCACAACAATCGGGCCGGTGTAAATCCCCGCCCGCATCATGACTTGGGGTAACCCCTGCGCTGCCCACCCTTGATTCAGTTGCTCTAGTAGTCGCCCTAAGGCAAGGGCACAATCTACCGCATTGCGAGCATCGGCAGCAATGCCTTCGCGCGTTGTCCGGGGAAAGGGCMCCCCAAACACCGCCATGATGCCATCTCCAGTAAACTTGTTAATCACGCCATGGTAACTTTGAACCACATCCGCCACTTTTTCGAGGTAGGCGTTGAGCCAATCAAAGAGTTCCTCAGGTTCCATCCCCTCAGAAATGGTGCTGAAGCCCTTCAAGTCGGTAAACAGTAGGGTGGCAATGAGCCGTTGACCGGGTAATTTTCCGTCCTTAAGCAGCTCATCGCGGCGTTCCCACATGGCGGCAGCAATTTCGGGCGACATACTTTGCCCCAGCAGTCGCATCACCATCTGCCGTTGCCGTTGCGCTTGTTGCGCAGTGTAGGTCACCACTGTTCCGCCCGAGAGCAGCAGCGTTAAGGTGGGTGGCACGAGGGGAACCCAGCCCAACTTTAGGAACAGACCATAGCAGCTGACTAGCAAAATCGTCAGACTCAGGCCAACGGCGATCGCCAACCCCAAGGGATGTCGCACCCGCCATGCCAAGATTGCCCCCACCAGAGACCAGAACACCATCCACAGGACTTCCAGCGAATCTGGCCAGAACCAGATCATCGACCGCTGCCCCTGCCCAGCATCAATGAATTGCCCCACCATTTGGGCGTGGATAAACACCCCCGCCATCCGCTGATCATCCCGCAAGCTGGAGCTAAAGGGGGTGTAAAAGAAGTCCTTGCCACTCTCGGCAATATTGCCCACCAGCACCACGCGATCGCGAATTAACGCTGGCGCAACCCGCCCTGCCAACACATCCCCAAGGGGAACCCATGCCACCGCACGATTATCCCCGCGATAGTTGAGCATCACCTGATAGCCTGCGGTATCGGCACCGACATAGCCGCCGTCATTCGGCTGTAGCGGCGTAAACACCGTCTGCCCCAATTGCATCACATTGGGGTCAGCATCACTACCGCGCGGCTCAATTCCCTCGTCCGCAAGATAGCGCAGGGCTAAACGCAGCGAAAAGGAGTAAAGAGGATTGCCCTGATCATCCGCTAAAAACAAAAGATTGCGGCGGACAATTCCCCCCGCATCAACCGTGACATCATTAAACCCCACTTGATCCGCACTGAGCGCTGGTGGCGGCTGAATCGTCGGATGGGTATCATCCCCCACCTTTGTCACCCCAAACAGGCGATCGGAGCTTTGCCACACGCGATTGAGCGCTTGATGACCGGGTTCTACGGGAAAGTCACGATAAATATCTAAGCCAATGGCACGCGGGTTGTGCTGCAAGAGCTTTTGCAGCAATTCCGCATAGACTTGATCCGGCAAGGAAAGGGCGCGGTAGCGTTGAATATCTGCTTCGGTGATGGCCACCACCAGTAGGCGCGGATCTGGCCCCCTAAAGGGGCGTAGCTGCATGAGCCGGTCGTAGGCCGCTAGTTCCAATGGCTGTAGCCCCCCTACGCTGCGCACGCCCACCACAACCATGCTGGCAACGGTACTGGCCATCAAGACAAGACCCAGATCAGCAAAATAGCGGCGAAAGTGGGAAAATAGGGGGGGCATCGGTCATTGTCGAAGGATATTTCCTCTATCGTAGCTAGCTGTGACTTTAGTATTCGCTGTATTTAGTGGCGTAAATCGATGAAGACT
Source organism: Synechococcus sp. PCC 6717 (assembly GCF_022698185.1). Classification (NCBI taxonomy): domain Bacteria; kingdom Bacillati; phylum Cyanobacteriota; class Cyanophyceae; order Synechococcales; family Synechococcaceae; genus Synechococcus; species Synechococcus sp. PCC 6717. The sequence goes on from NZ_JAKLTV010000034.1 coordinate 2,473, forward strand.
GTATTAGTTGCAACGGTGGGCGATCGCCTTGGTGCAGAAGCTATTTATACCCGCTTAGAAACCGATGGCTTTCCGATGGCCAAGGTAAAACTATTGGGGCGGGGTTATAAACAATGGTCAGAGGCGGGAGTCGAAGATCCCTTTGCGACGGCGCGTCAGCAAATGCAGCGAATGCTCCTTTGGCTGGTGCCCTTTGGGTTCTTTGCGGGGTTTACCTTTAACCAAGCCACCCAAATTGACATTCTGCCCAGCTTGAACCGCCTAGATAATAGTTTAATTGGGGGAGTTTTTGGGGCAGTTGCCGGAGCTTTGGGCAGTTTAACTGTTGGCGGCGGACTCAAAGTGGTCATTGCCGGGCGATCGGGAACCCCCTTTGAAACGCGGTTACAACAGGGGAAGTATCTAGTGCTCATTCAAGGGAGTGACAACGAGATTCGCCGGGCAGAGCGCCTCCTCAAAGCCCAGCCCCTTGAATACCTGCAAGCCTATACTCTAGATGAGTAGGAGAAGGGATTGAGGGATGAGGGGGCAGGATTTTGCTAGTGAACTAGGTATTAGGTATTATCCCGGAAGGCTCGAATAACCGCTTGAGTGGCTATTTGCTGATGCTGTGCTGCACCACCCTCAAACTCTCCAAAGCGCACTGTTCCCCCCGTGGTTTGCAGTTGCACCTGAAACACTCGGTTGCGCCGTCCACGGCTAGAGCGCCATTCTTGGGCAATATCGATATTTTGAATCGCGGCGATGGGCATGTGATCGTGACGGCAAAGCAGTTCGTATTTGGCGGTAAACCAAACGGGAACTGAGCCACCAATCACGAGTAACACCCCTGCCAGTCATCCCTCCCAAGGACGGCTGCGCAAAATCAAGCCTTGGAGCGATCGCTCAAGAATTTCCATCGCCGGGGGGCTGTGACGGGGCAATACCGCTATCGTGGTTAGGGGCAAATCGCTGCCATGAAAAAGCCTTGAGGTGGCGATCGCTGGTTTGGTGCAACACTAAATTAGCCAGCAGTTTTGCCGTGATGGGAGCCAAGAGTACGCCGTTGCGATAGTGCCCTGTGGCAAGGTAAAGATTGGTTGCAGGCCCTTGCCCTAAAATAGGCAGTTCATCTGGCGTGGCGGGTCGGTAGCCCCACCATGTATCAATCACTTCATAGTCAACCAGAGTTGGCATGACAGCGGTGGCACGGTTCAGCAGGGTTTGTAATCCTGCCACGGTATTCCCATCCTGAAACCCAACATCTTCACTGGTGGCTCCCACCACAATTTTGCCGGAGCGGCGGGGCACAAGGTATAACTGATCTGCAAAAATAACATGGTTGAGGAACGGTGCGGTGGGGGGGTGCAGCGCCAGCATTTGTCCTTTGCGAGGGGTCACAGGGATTGGCAGCAGTGCCTGACTCCATGCCCCGGTGGCCAGCACGTAGGCACCGGCCAACCAACGCCCGCGATCGCTCTGTAGGGCTGTAATCTCCCCTTGGCGATTCTGATGCCAGTGCTGAACCTGTACCCCTTCAATGATTTCGACACCAAGAATGCGGGCGGCACTCAACAGCACCTTAGCAAGATTGCGGGTATTGACTTGGCCATCCTGAGGGAACCACCATGCCCCTAAGACGGTGTCGGCAAACCCCGGTTGCTTCTGCGCCAATTCCCTTGCCTCTAGCCAGCAACTATCGGGTTCCATAGGGTGGTGGCGATCGCGCCGTTGCAGATCCGTCACAGGAGCCAAGATGCCGCAGGCCCAATAGCCCGCATCCATCCCAGTCAGTTGCTCTAGTTTGTCAATCCATGCGGGATAGAGTTTGCAACTCGCGGTACAGAGGTTCCACATTGCCCCCGCAGGTAGCCCTTCCGCTTGGGGCGCTAACATCCCTGCCGCAGCATGGAGCGCCGCCTCCCGAAATTGGCGACTCAGAACGGTAGGACGTACACCGCGCAGTGCTAGCTCGATGGCGATCGCTAACCCCATTGTGCCGCCACCAATAATCAAAATATCCCGCTGCTCATCGCCAAGGATCATCTATGGATGCTCAATGCTGCCCAAATCTCGCCTTCCTATGATACTGCCTATTTTGCAGCCGAACAGGTGCATACACGGCTAGCCACCTATAGGGTAGAGTCCCACTGGCACATCCAACCGATGGGCAAATGGATGACGCGAGAGAATTGTAGCTTTGACAACAGTTTTCAGTGTTTTGTAACAGTCAATCGCGTCAAATCTAAAGAATTGGTGAAAACCCCATTCCTTTGCAGCAGATGCCCTTATGGTAAGGAAGCAAGATACCTCCTAACTGCGTCTTTGACCCCGCCCTCTTACCGTATGCGTATGGTGTGGGGTCTCTTTTTTCTCATTCCTCCGGTAGCTCTTCGTGGGGATGCACCACCGTATTGGCAGAAACAGCCACCCCTTGATCTAGTTTTTGGCGTACCAGTTGCCCCACCTCTTGGGCAAAGGCGGGGTTCTCTTCCATGTATTTAATGGTATTGTCGCGGCCTTGGGCAAGGTTTTCCCCGTTGTAGGAGTACCATGCCCCCTTGCGGGTAATAATTCCCGTTTCTTCCGCCATATCTAAGATGCAGCCCAGATTAGAAATACCCTTACCAAAAATAATGTCAAACTCAGCAATACGGAATGGGGGGGCAACTTTATTTTTCGCCACCTTGACTTTGGCGCGAATCCCAAACTCCTCCGTCCCCTTTTTCAAGGTTTGCACACGGCGAATATCTAAGCGCACCGATGCATAAAACTTGAGCGCAGTGCCTCCCGTGGTGGTCTCCGGGTTCCCGTAGGTGACACCAATTTTCTGCCGCAGTTGGTTCAAAAAGATCACTGTACAACCGGTTCTCGCGATGTTACCGGTAATTTTGCGCAGGGCTTGGCTCATTAACCGTGCCTGCAGGCCAACGTGGCTATCTCCCATATCCCCTTCAATTTCGGCACGGGGCACAAGCGCCGCCACTGAGTCCACCACCACCACATCAACAGCGGTAGAACGCACCAGTTGATCCACAATTTCTAGACCCGCTTCCCCAGTATCTGGCTGTGCCACCAGTAGGTTTTCAATATCAACGCCAAGGGCAGCGGCATAGGTGGGGTCAAGGGCATGCTCTGCATCGACAAAGGCCGCCACGCCACCTAACTTTTGCACTTCTGCAACGGCGTGTAGAGCAAGGGTGGTTTTACCGGAGCTTTCTGGGCCATAGATTTCAATCACCCGTCCTTTAGGCAAGCCGCCCCCCAAGGCCAAGTCAAGGGTGAGGGCGCCGGAGGAGGTGGTTTCCACTCTCATGCGCGTGGCATCCCCAAGGCGCATAATGCTGCCTTTGCCAAAAGTGCGCTCGATTTGGGTTACAGCAAGGTCAAGGGCTTTACGCTTTTCGGGGGAGAGGCTAACATCACTCATTGAACTATCCTAGGTGGCAAAACAGACGGGCGGTGTGTAGTTTCTAGGGTAGCTTGCGGCGAACCACAATGGCGTTGTTACCCACCACTGGCTCACGAACCAGTGGCTGACCTTGGGTATCCGTAATCACCACGGTGGTATAGCCCAGATCGTGGGCTTGCTGCCAGAGTGCTTGGGCGAGTTGATCTTGCTTGGCGGCACTGAGGTCGTACCAACCCGCTGCCAACATCAGATCGAGTCGATGGTCGCTAGGATTGAGGGTGAGGGTGGGATCAAGGGCATTACTGTAGCGATCGCAGATGGCCAACAGTTGCTGACGAACGGTCGCCGTATCGCTAGGAATGGGAGCGGGCGAAGGGCTGGGGGGCGCTACCGCAGCAGGCGCTACAGGGGCTACCGTTGGTACAGGGGTTGGCGAAGGAGGCGGCTCAACGCTCGTGGATCGTCGCGGCTGTACCAAGATTGTACTGGGAACCTCAGGGCGAGGGCGGGGGGTACTAGGGCTGATCGTAGGACGCTCAGGAGCCTGAAACCAACTCAGGGGATTCAGCCAAAGCAGGAGCAGAAGGATGCCGAGGGCGATCGCGGTTAAGGTGGTACGGTTATAGCGCTCTCTGAGGCCACTGGGTAAGCGCTGTTGCAGCCAGCCCATCGCCTGCCACCATAGCGTGCCAAGGCGTTGTAGCCAAGGGGTAAGTTTTCCTAGCCAAGACGCTTCTGCAGCCAGTTGTGCCGAGGGAATGTGTTGGTTACTCGCTGTTGTCTTAAGCTGTGCCGTAGCTTGACCAAGGAGGTGAGTGATCCCCTCTAGGAAGACGATGGCTTCTCGCAAGAGAATGGGTTGGACAGTTTGCCAGATGGTGGGTTTAGAAGGGGGAGAGGGGGTCATCGGGTGTTCAACTATCTAGCAACCAACGATCTTAAATTACCAAAAAGGGGGCACGCCCCTGCCATGCTCCTGTCGGCTCTGGGAGTACAACGCCTTTTGCAGTGTCAGGGTAACAGCGGATTGGATCTATCTTAGGCGGCTCGGCTGCAATTGCTGAGCATAGTCGCGAAAGCGCTCTAAATCTGCCTGTAATGTACTTTCGACGATCCGCCCTAAAAAGAGGCGATCCATCAGTTGACCTAAAATGCCGGGAATCGCATAGGCCACTGAGAGCTTTACAACCGTGCTGCCGTGGCGATCGTAAAAGCGAATGGCACCACGGTTTGGCAGCCCATCCACTGACTCCCACTTGATGATCTGGTGCTTGATTTGCTTGCGAATGCGCGAGAGCCAACTAAAGTGCCAGTTACCCGTCGCAAGCGTCCAGCGGGAGAGTTCAGCATCGTCGCTGGTAATGACCACTGACTCTATCCACTTCATCCACAGGGGGATTTTTTCTAAATCTGACCACAGCGACCAAACCAAGTCGATGTCGGCAGCAACTTCAATTTGGACGGTGTGCTCTAGCCAGTTCGTCATCGGTTTCCTCCCGCTAAAATTGCTTGAGCCGCTTGTCGTCCAGACATGGTTGCTCCCTCCATACTGTCAATGTAGTCTTGCTGGGTATAACTGCCCGCTAGAAAGAAATTAGGAATGGGTGTTTTCTGGGGAGGGCGATAGGGATCCATGCCGGGGGCTTCACGGTACAGCGATTGGGCGAGTTTGACGACACTGTACCACGTCATTGTTAAGTGCCGCGACGAGGGAAACAGCTCATGGACTTGCCGCAAAACGTGCTGTGCAATCTCTTCGTTGCTGGCTTTAATGAAAGGGTCGCCGGGGGTGAGCACCACTTGCAGGAGAGAGCCTTGGCCTTCCCGGTAGTAATCCGCTGGGCTGGTCAAGGCTAAATCGGCAAAACAGGAAAAGTCGGCATCGGCAGTATAAAGCAGATTATCTAGCCCCGTAGCGGCCACCTGCCGTTGCTTGCTGGGGTCTTGCAGTTCGGTAACCCAACCGTCGAAACGCAGTTGCACTGTGGCCACCGGAACGGCATCTAGTTTGAAAATGTTGTCAAATACTGGTAGCGCACGCCACGCTTGGGGAATCAGGCGTTGAATGCCGGGAACATCGCAGGCACAGAGGTAGGCGTCGGCGGTTACAGTTGCTAGGGGATCGTCATCTTTGGGAATCACTAAGCCATCTACCCGCCACGCGCTTGGCTCGCTACCACTATAGAGAATTTCCTTGACCCGGCGGCGCAGGTGTACCGTTGCGCCACGGGCACTGATGTAGTTCACCAAGGGTTTGAGGAGGTATTCTGCGGGGGATCCCATCAGCATATTCAGGCGCGACGCTTCGGTTTTAGCCGCAAACATCATAAAAATTGTCAGCATACAGCGTGCCGACATGTGCTCTGTGTCAATAAAGCCCAAGGCGTAGGCAATGGGGTTCCACAGCCGCTTTAAGCTATTCTCAGAGCCACCGTGCCGCCGGAACCACTCAGCAAAGCTGAGGCGATCGAGGGCGCGGATCTGTCGCATGGCGCCATTGTAGTCCACCAAACCGCGCACCACTGGACTGGTTCCCAAGGCAATAGCGTTGAAAAATTTATCGACCAAGGAGAGTTGCCCTGTGGTGAAAAATGCTTTGAGACCGTTAAAGGGGGCACCCAAGGCAAACCGGAAGTCCAATTCCCCTACTTGGCCACCGCGATTGATGAAGGTGTGGGTGTGGTCTTTGGGCAGGAGGTGGGCGATCGCCCCCACCTTGGTCATCAACTCAAAGAGGTTGGCGTAGTTATAGAAAAAAACGTGTAACCCCATCTCGATGTGGTTGCCGTCAGCATCCTGCCAACTGCTGACTTTGCCACCAACGAATGGCCGGGACTCATACATTTCAACGGTGTGACCGGCATCGACTAGATCCACTGCCGCCGCTAAGCCCGCCAGACCGGCACCAACAATGACAACCCGCATCAGTGATTCCAGAAAACTTCACAGATTTTAACAATCCTAACATTTTTCGCCAACTGCCCTCTGCCACAAGCATTAAGAAAGTTGGCAGACCCCCACCGCCGCCAATCCCCTGTTCTATGATTAAGGTAACCTTAGTCCATAGAATCGCTCACGCTCACGGTATGCTTATGGCTTCGCGTCGTGTTCTTCGATTTCCCCTTTGGCTTTACCTGAACCAGCCCCTATTTAGCCGTCACTTTATGCTGAATCCCAGACGATTTTGGCTGGAGTATCGCAATGCCTACCTTGAACGCTGTTGGCAGCAGGAGTACACCTCTAAAGGCGAACCATCCTGTTAATCGTTCCCTCGGTTCGCTACAATGGGATAGCTCACTTTCCCAATCAAGATTAGGGACTTTGGTGAGCAGTAAGTTGCACTGCATTCATCCCGCCTGCTGGAACACAGAACACTATGGTTGCTTCCCCTCCCTCTGCTGACGTTGCTGCTAAGCGTTCCAAAGTTGAAGATCTCAAGGAACAGAGTCAGCACCTCCGTGAACCCGTTGCCACAGAGCTGCGAGAGCCAACCAATCGCTTTAGTGAGGCGGGAATTCAGATCCTGAAGTTCCATGGTTCCTACCAGCAAGACAACCGCGATAACCGCGTGAAAGGGCAGGAAAAAGACTACCAGTTCATGCTGCGCACCCGCAGCCCGGCGGGTTATATTCCGCCCCAACTCTACCTGACCTTGGATCGCTTGGCGGACGAGTACGGTAACCATACCCTGCGGGCAACCACTCGCCAAGGGTTTCAGCTACACGGCATTCTCAAGAAGAATCTGAAAGCCGCGATCGCCGCCATTATCCGCAGCATGGGATCCACCCTAGGTGCGTGCGGTGATTTGAACCGGAATGTGATGGCGCCGCCAGCCCCATTTAGGGATCGCCCCGAGTATCGCCTTGCCTACGAGTATGCCCACCGCATTGCCGATTTGCTCACGCCCCAAACGGGTGCTTATTACGAAATTTGGCTCGATGGTGAGAAGGTTATCTCTGCTGAAGAGCATCCTGAGGTCAAAGCAGCCCGCCAGCGCAACGGTACCGGCACCATTTTTCACGACAACGAAGAGCCAATCTATGGCGATCGCTACATGCCGCGTAAGTTTAAGTGCTGTGTCACAGTCCCCGGGGACAACTCGGTGGATTTGTTTTCCCAAGACCTCACCCTCGTTGTGATCACTAACAAAAAAGGCGATCTAGAGGGCTTTAATATCTATGCGGGGGGCGGTTTGGGGCGCACCCACAATAAAGAGGACACCTTTGCCCGCATGGCCGATGAAATTGGCTTTGTGGCTGCTGCTGATGTGTACGATGCGGTGAAAGCCATTGTGGCAACACAACGGGATTATGGCGATCGCTACAATCGTCGCCACGCCCGCCTGAAGTACTTAATCCATGATTGGGGAGTCGCCAAATTCAAAGCCAAAGTCGAAGAGTATTTTGGTAAACCCCTTGCTCCCTTTCGTCCCTTGCCGCCGTGGCAGTACCATGACTTTTTGGGCTGGCACTCCCAAGGAGATGGCAAGTTTTTTTATGGGGTCTCCATTGCCAATGGTCGCATCCTTGATCGCGATAGCTTCAAGCTCAAAGCAGCTCTGAAAAAAATCGTCAAAGAGTTTAATGTGCCGTTGCGGGTCACCCCCCACCAGAACGTGCTGATCTGTGATGTGGCTCCCAATCAGCAAGATGCCATTCAACTGATTTTGCAGCAGCATGGGATTCCTGATGTTAGCGCTATTGATTCCCTAGAGCGCTACAGTATGGCTTGCCCAGCACTCCCCMCCTGCGGCTTGGCCATTACCSAATCCGAGCGTGCCATTCCGGGGGTTTTAGAGCGGATTCGTCGCCTCATGGATCGTCTTGGGTTAGAGGATGAGCATTTTGTGATCCGGATGACGGGGTGCCCGAACGGCTGCGCTCGCCCCTACTTAGCTGAACTAGGCTTTGTGGGGATTGTGCCGGGAACGTATCAAACATGGCTGGGGGGCAGCCCTCACCAAACTCGCTTGGCTCAAGTTTATATCGAGCGGTTGCCCATTACGGAACTGGAGGCCACCCTTGAGCCGTTACTTGTCTATTACCGCGATCGCCGCCACAGTGGCGAGTCCTTTGGGGATTTTTGCCATCGGGTCGGCTTTGAGGCACTGCGCCAGTTTGCCGCAAGCTATACCCCCCCTGCAACCCAGCGCAAACGCTATCGCGTGGACGTACAGGCAGAGCAGTATCAGCAACTAAAAGCATTGGCAGCAGCAAAGGGAGTGTCGGTGGCCGCCTTAACCCGCCAAGCCCTGCAGCAATACCTATCAGCCCAGTAGCCAATCGCTCTGCTGAGGGGCTAGGGCACGGGAAATAGCATCAACGGCAGACATGCCCTGACGCTTGGCCGTGTTAACCAGTGATGGGTTTTGCCACACGCAAACGGTCATGCAGCACCGAAGCGCTGAACAATTTGACGGTGAACAGTGAAATAGCCTGACACACAATGCTGGAGATGAGGTTTTAGCAGGATGTGGGCGTGTGCAAGGGCATGGAAGGGAATAGAGGGATAGAGGTGGTGCTCGGCATGGTAGGGCATGTTCCACATCAGCAGGCGAACCGGCCATAGGGTGAGGGTGGTGCGGGTATTGGTCAGGCCATTGCTATCTTGGGTGCAATCGGTGTGCTCCGCCAGCAAAATAAACCGCAGCACTGGCTGGCCTAGCACCAAGGGAAATGCCCATCCCACCAGTAGCCAAGGATAACCAACTACTACCGAGAGTGCTGCGGCAATTCCATAGACACCGAGTTGCCAGCGGGCAGACCAAACGACCTCGGGGCGAACTTCGGCGCTGATGTAGGGGTAGCCCTCTAACCGACCGCGAACGAGGTTGGCAAAGGTTTGCACCTTGCCCCACCACCACGGTATGCCACTCAGTTCCCAAAGGTACTGTTGCCAGTTAGTGGGCTTAGGAGCATCGAGTTCTGGGTCTTTGCCTAGAATTTGGGTGTAGCGATGGTGCCACTTGTGGTAGCGCCGATAAAAGTCACTGTTGTAAAAGCAGAGTAAGCCCGCTAGCCAAGCCACTGTGTCGTTGAGGCGTTGATTTGCAAATGCAGTGCGGTGAGAGCACTCGTGTAGGGTCGCAAACATTGTTGCCAAGCTAGTGCCGTAGAGCAGTAAGGCGGGAATGGCTAACCACCAACGGTGTCCCAGTTGGGTCATCCAGACGCTGCCACTCAGCACCAGAAGACCCACATGAAGTGCGAGTTGGCGGATCCCTGCCCAGTTTGAGCGCTGGTTTAAGGTCTGGAGTGTGGCAGTGTCGATGAGAGGCTGCGCAGACGTGATCATGACATCAAGGGCAGTTTGCAATAATAATGGGGGGCTAACTCGCCAGCTTAGCTTGTTTTTCCATCCTGTGGCTACTGTTTAGGTTTGGGGAATCTAGCGGTCTTTGCGCCGTTGCAGCCCAGTGGCGATCGCGATGTAAATGAGGCTATGGAGCAGGAGTACACCCCAGTTCAACAGCAGGTTTGTCGGGGTTGGGTCATAGACAGGACTTGGATCAAAGGGTTGGGGCGGTGGCTCAAAGAGGCCAAAGTCAAGGGGGGGCGGTACCATGGCATTGACCTTAATTAAGGCACCGTAGGCTCCCATGCTCCAACGGCCAATTGTTACCCACGAGAGGATCACGGCTAATCCTTGAAGCTTAAATAACACCCCTGCAAAAATAATTTGTGGCAACAGCAGCGGGGGTAACACTTTACTGGCTTGATCGCTATTGCTGACCGCACTGGAAACTAACAGCCCCAAGCTAAGGCTGGCCACAAGGGTCAAAAAGGTTGTGACGGCAACGCCCAACGGCCAAGGCATGAGCGCCCCGGTGGGCACACCAAACCCAAGGACGGCAACCACCGTAATCAGCAGCGTTTGGACAGCAGCCATTGCCTTGCCAAGGGTGAGCTTGGCAGCCATGTAGGCCGGAAGACTGAGGTTGGCGAGGCGCTCGCGGCGGTAAATGGGGACTTCGGTAATCAGAGCCTGTGCCCAACTGGATAACCCCACCCATAAACAGGCGCAGGTAAACACAAAGAGTACCCGTAAGGTTTGAGCCGCTTGGAGCAGTGAGGGCGGATCTTGGGGTAAGAACGGTGAGGTCTCAAGAGCAAAACGGGTCAGCAGGAGGGCAATGGGCACACTCACCAGATTCAGTGCCAAACTGAGGCGATCGCGCTCCATCAGCCGCCACTGCCGTTGACACAGTACTTGCCACTGGTACAGATGATTGGGGGCGGGCTGTTGACTTGGCGCAGGGACGTTGGGGGTACCACTCCCAAGGGCAACATCGGTATTATTGGGGGCACAGCCAGCACTGAGGCGGTTTTCTAGGTAATTTTTGTAGTCTGGGGACTGGCGAAACCGCTCACTCCATTCGTAGGCGGCGCGATCGCCCTCGCCTGCGGCCAAAATGCCGTAGATTTCAGCCACAGACCTTAGGGGGGGCGACCCATTAGGACTAAAAAACTGACACGCGCGCTCCGCAGGCCCGAAATAGCAGAGGCGACCACCACGGCCGAGAATCGCGAGGCGATCGCACAGATGCACATGGCTAGTGGCATGGGTTACCAGAATAATTGTCCGACCTTCGTCCGCTAGTTGGCGCAGCAGTTGCATCATCGATAAATCAAGCCCAGGATCGAGGCCAGAGGTGGGTTCGTCAAGGAAAAAGAGCTTGGGATTAGCCAATAACTCAACAGCAATACTGACGCGCTTGCGCTGGCCACCGCTGAGATCCGCCACCAATTGCTGGGCAACAGGGGTTAACTGCACTTGCTTGAGAACTCGCTGGACACTCTCGTGGCGGGTGGTGGCATCGGTATCTGCCGGCAGACGAAGTTGGGCAGCAAAAGTTAGCACCTCGGTGACCGTTAAGCGGGTATGCACAATATCGTCTTGGGGCACATACCCCGTTTGGTGGCGATAGGCGCAGCGGTTTTGGTACAGGTCTTGGCCATTCAGGAGGACTTTACCAGCTTGGGGAGGCGTAAGCCCCATGAGGACTTTCAGCAGGGTTGACTTGCCGGTGCCACTACCGCCAACAATGCCAATAAGCTGCCCGGGTTCAGCCACAAAGGTCACCCCTGCCAACAGGAGGCGATCGCCGTGGGGTGTCGTTACTCGCCGTTGCAGATGGTAAGCATCTAGGCGAATTTGACTACCTTGATCCGTAACCTCCAGTATCTCATTGCGGTAGAGCAGCGCAAACGGGCCAATGCGGATTTGGTCACCATTGCGCAGGGTGTAAGGAGCTTTGAGGAGTTGGTTATTCACGTAGGTGCCGTTACTACTGTTTAAGTCCCGCAGGACGTAGAGACCCGCAGTGGTACGGTCAAGACTGGCATGGCGTTGGGAGACAGTGGGAGCGTTAAGCTGCCAGTGCTGATAGCTGTTTGTTGCGTCTCGCCCCAGCGTGAGAGGCCATTGGCTGAGTTTTTTCAGATTCAGCCGTCGTTGCTGGGGTAACGGCGGCGGTGTTGCAGTGCCTGCCGACTGAATTTGGACAAACATCTGTACTTTGTTCGCGGGGTCTTGGCCAATTTCAAGCCGTAGGGTGTCCGCTAGCTTAAACCCTTCCCCAATACCAATCCGAGTATGCTGATGAAAAATACCATTGGTGCTGCGGCGCTGTTCGCCATCCCCATCCCAGAGACAATAGCTCTGCCCTTCTTTAGTAAAAACTGCATGACGACTGGAAATCACTGACCAGATGGAATCGTCCGGAACAACTAAATCCGCCCACTGGCGATCGCGACCCAAGCGATGCTGGGATTGGGTGAGGTGATAGGTTAACGTCTGCCCTTGACTTTCAAGGATGAGTGTTATCGTTGGTCGATCAAAAACCGTCTTGGCAGACATGGCGCACGTGACATACTCCGGACACTCATGCTAACGCATAGCATGCGAGCTTCTCAGTGCCCCCCAAGATCTCATCGGGCGTATCCTGAGCTTTATTGACGGAATGCCCTACCCCCCAGTGTTTGATATTGATTGCAGCATTATGCCCACGGGACAATGCCAAACCGCAAACAGGGCAACGATGCCAGCGGTCTTGAAAAGCCCAAAATGCCCCCTGCCCTAGGCAAAACCAGCGTACATACTGGCCTCGTTCTTCTGCCTTCAGGCAAGGGGTGCTAAAACAAGGGTATGGGATTACATCATCCCCATACCACCCATACCGGGGTCAGCCGCAGGTGCCGGTTTAGGTTCTGGTTTTTCCACCACTAAGGCTTCTGTGGTTAGCACCATCCCAGCAATGGAGCCAGCATTTTGCAAGGCGCAGCGCACGACTTTTGCTGGGTCAATAATGCCGGCGCTGATCAAGTCTTCGTAAGCCCCTGTAGCAGCATTGAATCCATGGCTAAACCCGGCTGAGCGCACATTTTCAACCACAACTGAGCCTTCCACGCCAGCGTTTGCTGCAATTTGAGCTAAAGGTGCCGCCAGAGCCGTTGCCACAATCCGCGCACCCGTTTGCTCCTCGGCACTGAGGCTGGGCAAAAGGGCGTCAATACGGCTGGCAAGGTGCAGCAGCGTTACACCACCCCCCGGCACAATTCCTTCTGCAACGGCGGCCTTGGTGGCATTGAGGGCATCCTCTAAACGGAGCTTGCGATCCTTAAGTTCAGTTTCGGTGGCTGCGCCCACTTTAATGACGGCTACACCGCCAACGAGCTTGGCAATCCGCTCCTGTAGCTTTTCCTTGTCATACTCGGAATCGGTGTCTGCTAGTTGCTTTTTCAGTTGCTCAACCCGCTTTTGCACATCCGCTGTATTCCCCTTTTCCGACACTAGGGTGGTTGTATCTTTGGTAATGGTGACGGAAGAGGCTTCCCCCAACATGGTGATTTCCACATCTTCTAGGGTGAGGCCAACCTCTTCAGAAATGACTTGCCCCCCTGTGAGCACGGCAATGTCTTGGAGCATGGCTTTGCGGCGATCGCCAAAGGCCGGTGCCTTGACCGCGACCACATTCAGAACCCCCCGCAGTTTATTGACCACTAGGGTGGCTAAGGCTTCCCCCTCCACATCCTCAGCGATAATGACTAACGGACGGCCACTGCGGGCAACCTTTTCAAGGGTGGGAATCAGATCTTGAATGCTGCTGATTTTTTTATCCACCAAGAGCAGATAGGCACCGGTCAATTGCACAATCATTCGCTCAGGATCGGTGACAAAGTAGGGGGAAATATACCCACGGTCAAACTGCATCCCTTCAACAATTTCCATTTCAGTATTCAGGGATTTTGACTCTTCGATGGTGATCACCCCATCTTTGCCCACTTTGGCCATGGCTTGGCTCAGCATGGTGCCCACCTCTGGGTCATTGCCCGCAGACACAGCGGCAACTTGGGCAATCATGTCTCCCTCAACCGGCTTGGCAACTTCGGCGATACCGGCAACAACGGTGTTGATTGCTTTTTCCAYCCCCCGCCGCAGTGCCACTGGGTTTGCCCCCGCCGCCACGTTTTTTAAGCCTTCGCGGATGAGGGCTTGGGCTAAAAGCGTTGCCGTTGTGGTGCCATCCCCAACGACATCATTGGTTTTGGCCGCCACTTCCCGCATCAGTTGGGCACCGGTATTTTCGTAAGCATCTTCTAGTTCAATTTCTTTGGCAATGGTCACGCCGTCATTGACAATTTGGGGGGCGCCATACTTTTTCTCTAGCACCACATTGCGCCCCTTGGGACCGAGGGTAATTTTAACGGCATCGGCAAGGGCATTAATGCCACGCTCTAAGGCACGGCGTGATTCTTCATGAAAAACAACTAATTTGGCCATAGGTGGCTATCCTTACGGGGTAACTTTGGTTCAGTCGCGATAACTTGCAACAAGTGGCAGACTTAAGTGCCATGTAACACCATACTCTGGGGGTGAATGGCAGAGCAATACAACTTGATGTAGGGTATTCCGCACTTGCTGCCCCCGCTCTAGCAGACAGTAATTAATGGGCAAGCCCCCATCGTCTAGCCACCATGCCGTGATCCAGTCTCGTGTTGCGACGTTGCAATGATCGCAGTTATGGTTGTTGTGGTCTCATTGGGCGATTGCCGGGGCGACGCTGCTGCATTTGAGTTGCTAAGGCTTGGCGTTGCTGTGGGGTCAGAATACTACGCATGGCTAGCATACTCTCAAACCGCAGGGATGCCAGTTGGTTTTCTAGCTCCCGAACTTGCTGGTGCTTGGCACGAATCTGATCGTCACTGGCAGTGCCACTCATCATCTGCCGCAGCTCTTCTTTGGCAGTACGCAGCTGGTTACGGGTTTGCTCCATGCGGCTTTGATATTGCTGCCGTACGGCTTGTAGTTGTTGCCGCTGCTCTGGGGTAAGGTTGAGGTTCTCGAAGTTACGATAGCCGGGGGGCGTGTGTGCAGGCTGCGCTACCGTAGCAGGGGCAATGGCTAGCATGGGGCTGAGGCTACCACACAGGAGTAGGGCGGTTAGGCTTTGTTTTAACATAGGGATTCTCCGAGTTTGTCACGAATGGTATAGGGCGTACACAGGCCAATGAGGCTAGTCAATAACTGTGAGGTCAGAACTAGGCGAGAGGTCAGATTCGTGAAAGATCACCTGCCAGTTATGGCTGATAAAGGCTTCCACAGAATCGGGTGAGTAGTCTTGAGTAACTTGGGGAGGTGGCTTCAACAGCCACGCGGTTGTGACGGTGGCGATCGCCCCGGTGCTCAGCAGAGTGAGTGTGCGCCACCAGCGTTTTGCTTGCTGTTGCTGTTGCAGCGCGGCTTGCACAATGACGCGATCAAGCTGGGGATGGGGGGGTGGCGGAGTGCCTGCATAGGTTCGCAAAAAATTAACCAAGACGGTATCCTCGCAAGACTCAGATGACGGCGGGAGGTTCATAGACTCACTCCTGCATTGGTAAAGTAGGTGCGTAAGGTTCCCCGAGCACGAAACAAGCGGGACTTAACCGTCCCCACAGGAATGCGTAAAATTTCGGCAATGTCCTTTTGGGGGAGTCCCTGTAAATCGTGCAGTACCAGTACACTACGGTAATCTAAGGACAACTGAGCTAGGCCCCGCTGGACTAAATCTTCGTAGTGTAATTGCTTCAAATCGGGACCGGGGGTGAGGGGTTCGCTGTTGTGAAGGTACTCATGGTGACGCGATTTGCGGGTGGCAAGCTGGCGGCGATAGTCGCAGGCCACGTTCCATGTAATTCGGTACAACCATGTGGAAAACTTTGCTTCGTGCTTCAGCCCCCGCAGACCTTTCCACGCCCGCAAAAACACTTCTTGAACCAAATCATCGAGGGCGATCGCCCCACAGAGCTGAAAGAGTAGCGATCGCACCCGCTGCTGGTGCCGTTGATACAGTTCACGAAAGCCATGGGGATGTCCAGCAAGGCATTGCTCAATCACTGGACGGTCAGGGTCAGACACCTTGGCTTGTGGGTGTACGCTTGGTGCAGCCGTCATCAACGGTAGGGGTATAGATACACTCATCGGAGGTATCGCTCCATTAACGTAATCACCTATTCAGACTCAAGGAGCCGAAAAGGGGTTCACACTGGTTGATCTATAACTGATCTACAACTGATCTACTTGAAGGTTTCCTTAAGCACAGTTCGGGCGGCTAAATGGTTGCGCGTTGTTGTTAAGATTTCTGCTTCCCGCAGCAGGCGATCGTAGGTGGACTGCAACTCTAGAAGGCTCTGTTGCTCCTGAGCTACACCCCGAAAATTACTGGCAATCCAGTAGGATAACTCAAGAGCGGCTGTGGGAACATCTGGCGGCAATTCCATGGCTTGATCTGTCAGCTTGGCAGACAGGCGCACCACATCATCGAGAAGTTGGCGTACTTCCGCCGCAAGAGGGCGCAAATCGATAGTGGTCGGCTCGTCGTCTATCCACTCCACTAAGCCAACTCGATAGGGCTTTTCACGGGTGTAATCTAAAATACGAAAGCGTTGCTGCCCTAAGGAATCCACGAGCATCCGATCGTCCGGTAAGCGCTCGTAGCGACGCACTTCGGCGCAGCACCCCACAGTGGCTGGACGACCCGTTTGCGGATCCCACATCACAATCCCGAAGCGGCGATCGCCCTCAAGGATTGTGTTCATCATAATCCGATAACGAAATTCAAAAATGTGTAGGGGTAAGGGGCGCCCAGGAAATAGCACCACATCCGGCAACGGAAAAATGGGCAGCTCGCGAACAGCAATGGACGAAAAGGCCATAGGAACAGTCAACGGATGTCAGTGCCTCTATCGTACCCTACTTTCAGGGAGCAGAGGATGCGGAACCGGGGACTTGAACCCCGAAGTCCTTGCGGACACTAGAACCTGAATCTAGCGCGTCTACCAATTCCGCCAGTTCCGCACTTGCGACAATTTGGTCAGCGATCCTTTATCGTGCCTGATAGGGGGAGTATCTGTCAATGTATTATTGCGAACTATTATTGCGAATTGCCGCGAAAGGTAATAAAAAAGGTTTGGCCATCAAGTGTGCCGTTGGCTGTAGCACTTAGAATGCGTTGATTGGCTCCATAGCGAGCAGTGACACCACCACTGGCATCGGCCATGCCCGAGCCACTCAGGCGAATATCTAGGGTGTAAGCGTCTCCCTTGATGAGAGTACCCCCAAAAGAGATCAGGCGGCCATCAGCTAAGCGAATGGACATATCCACCTTGTTATCGGCCTCTATGGCAATGCTCATAAAGGTCACACCAATGTTAGGGCGACCGGCTAGGCCAAAAATACCTGTACCGTTTTGGGCGTAGAATGTAGTTGCTGTCGGGGTTTCCTGTACGGGCGCAGGGGGCGAGTTGGCGATCGCCCCTAGGGGTAAGCCCAGTAGGAGGCTGAGAATCAATCCTAGGGTTTGCATACTGAGTTAAGTTCGTAACGCTCTAAGGGTAAAGACGATGATTACCTTGCAAAAGTTACCATCAGCAGTCCCCCTGTGAGGGCAAGCGTGACAAGACAAAGCTGGCGGGTTAAGGCAAGTGCCATACCAACTGTAGCGGGTTCAATAGGATGTAGCGGCTCACCGAGGTATGGTTTAACCTTTATTTGACCCCGGTAGGTGTTGACTCCCCCCAACTGCACCCCTAAGGCTGCCGCGTAGGTACACTCGCTCCAGCCAGAGTTAGGACTCGGATCCTTGGGGGCATCGCGCCAACACCACTCCCACACCCGCTGCCAACGGCCTGAGCACAGTGCCCCAAGGAGTACCAAAAAACGACAGGGGAACCACGTCAGTAGATCATCGGTTTTAGCGGCAAACCATCCCCAGTGGGTATAGGGTGGCTGGCGATAGCCAATCATCGAGTCAAGGGTACTGGCCGCTTTGTAGGCCATGACGAGGGGGAGTGGCCCCACCTGCGGGACAAAGAGGCTGGCGATCGCCCCGTAAAAGAGTGGCGCAATGACCCCATCCGTCGCATTTTCGCTAACGGTTTCTAGGACGGCTCGCAGAATCTCAGTTTCGTCTAGCTGAGCGGTGTCTCGCCCCACGTATTTGGCTAAGCATTGCCGTGCCTGCGGTAAATCGCCTGCGTGTAGCACCTGCAGCACCTCCTCGGCGGCCTCCCGTAAACTGCGTCCCGCCAAACCACTGGCAGTCCCCACCACTGCTAGCCCCCACCCCAGCAGCGGTGAAAGGTCGGTTGCGGCTTTAACAATTCCCCAAGATATGCAGGCCGCACCGCCAATCAAACTCACACTCAGGAGAGCACCCCCAAGGCGCTGCCCCCACATTGGCCACCCTTGGCCATAGCGACAGCTGTTGCTCACCCATTCAATATAGGTTCCCATCCAGCGCACCGGATGCGGCCAGCCCCACGGATCCCCAAGGCCATAGTCCAGTAGGGCAGCGGCAATCAGAATGGTATAGGCAATTTGCGGGGAGAACACAGGTGCTTGAGGAGGGACTGCTGGCGAGCAATAGCTATCTTAACTGTCCGGTTCCGGCTGGGTTTCTGCGCGCTCAAAGGCGGGGCAATAGCCCTCTGGTGCCACTTTGAAGTTATACAAGGCGGAGGCTTCATTCCAGCAGCGTTGCCCGCGATAAAACTGGCAATTAAAACAGCTTTCCTGCTCAGGGGCGATCGCTGCGGTCATTCCCAGAACTTCTTTGGGGGTCATTCCCCGCACCAGCAATTGCTCTCCCTGCCATGAGGCTAAAATAAAGCCTGTATCTGCTAAGCGGCGCCAGCGGGGATCGGCGGTAATGGCGGCCGGCAGACGGATCAGGGCATCGTCATTCCACTCGCTGACTTCACCTTCGTAGGCAAGCTGCACTAAGGAACTGGGGGTGGAAAGAGTGAGTTGGCCAATGGGAAATTGAATCGTGGAGCCACTGGTGGGGGTATGCAGGTGGTAGCGGTTACTCAGTTCATTGAGACTGGCCAAATCTGCTAAGTAATTTGGATCACCGTGAATGAGGACAACGTGTTGGGGGCGAATATTGTGGATGAGCTGGGTCGTGGCAGGACCATCAGCGTGCAATGACAGCAAAAAGCTATCCACTTCGACCTGGGGGAGTTGACTGAGTTGCGGGTCAAGATCCCGAAAGGGCTGACCATAAAGTAACCGGGGATACAGCACCAACCACGGGCGATCGCCGCGCTCTAGGTAAGGCAATAATTCCTGCCCTTGATCCACAAGGACAATGGTGGCTTGCTCTGGACGGGGACTAATTTGGTCAAGGCTGCTCAGGGGTTGAACTTGGGGCTTGACCCGCTGATCCCAAAAGAGGGCTTGATGTTGGGCAAAGTTTTGGATCGCTGTGGGTAGGTGGGGCAACACCGTTAGGTAAGCATCGCAACTGCGGGCGATCGCCGTTGTCACCCAAATCTGAATCGGTTGACCGGTAAATAAATGGTGGCTGCGCAACAAAATGAGGATTTCTTGGGCTACCCCAAGGGGAGGCAAGGGCAGTAGGACGTTGTACCCCTGATCGACCGCCGTGCGGATGCGTTCGGCCAATTGATTTTCCTGCTGGCGACGGTGGGGATGCCGCGCTGTCCCAAGGCTGGCTTCAATAATGAGCACATCCGGCTGCAACCCCCGCAGATCCGCAAGGGGTAACCCCTCAGCAAAACGCGTATTAGAGAGAAAAAAGTCCCCTGTATAAACCACACTCAGGGGCGGCTGCTCAGAGTTCGCCTCTTGATAGGTCAAGGCAAACACGGCGGCTCCGGGTAAGTGACCCGCGGGAAACAGTTCTGCTGTTAAGCCGTCTCCAAATTCCACTGGCGATCGCCATGGCAAGGCACGACAAAACGGTGGCACCTCTTCATCCGGCCAGTTCAGGGGTAACAGTTGAGCGGTAACTTCACTGGCATAGACGGGGATGTGGGGAAAGCGTCGATGGAAAGCGAGTAAACTCTGGGCATGATCGGCGTGGGCATGACTGCATAACACTAGATCAAACGGATGCTCTTCAATTTCCTCTAGTGGCAACACCGATAGAGATGGAATACCACAGTCTAGGAGAATACGATAGGTGCCAAGCTCTAAACCAATGCACACCCCTTCCCCTGCGTGACCCACCCCATAGTTGAGGCACTCGATCATCAACTCCGATCAGTGACCCTCCTTAGTGCGCCGAGCCATTGCCATGATAGTTATCGCTATCGTAGTAGCCATTCTGGGTGCCAAAGACGAGACACAATAGAATAAAGACTGGCGTAATCCCTAATAGAATAGGCTTAACGCTGATGACAACATCCATGGATTTGACTCCTAGTTTGGCTCAAAATGGCATAGGCTGCTGCTATTCAGTTTAGCGCAGAGATTTAGGCTAGAGCTGCAACGGCCAACGTTCTCCCTGCTGGCGATCGCCCCTGTAACGGCGGAGCGAACTACTCAACAAGCGTGCTGATCACTGTTCCGGCCTCTATGGTTAATCCACGATTTATTTATAGCGATCGCTTTCTTGATCACCGCTGCCGCCAGTTTCATTTTGAGCGCCCAGAGCGGTTGACGACCATTTGTCAGCACCTACGCACCGCATTTCCCAACGCAGTATGGCGGGAACCCACCCCAGTGAGTGAGGGTTTGCGATGTTGGCTCGAGCAGATTCACAGTCCTTTGTACCTACAGCAGTTAGCCGATATTGCAGCAGCGGGGGGAGGGTGGCTGGATGCCGACACCTACCTCAATGAACACAGCTATGATGTTGCCCTGCTCGCCGTCCAAGCTTGGCTGGATGGAGTCAATGACACCTGCTACACTCAATCTCCCGTGTTTGTGTTAGCGCGCCCCCCGGGGCACCATGCACTGCGGGAGCGGGGAATGGGCTTTTGTTTGCTGGCGAATGCTGCGATTGCGGCTCACTACGGACTCAGCGTAGCAGGAATTGAACGGGTGGCGATCCTCGATTGGGATGTTCACCACGGCAACGGCACCCAAGCCTTAGTGCAACATCACCCGCAAATCGCCTACTGCTCCCTGCACGAGAGTCCTGCCTATCCCTATACCGGTGCTGAGAGCGATCGCGGCTGCCATGGAAATGTGCTTAACCTACCGATGGCCGCAGGAGCAACCGGAGCCACCTATCAACTGGCGTTTAGAGAGCGCGTCATTCCCTTTTTACAGGAATTTGAGCCAGACCTATTAATTCTTAGTGCTGGCTACGATGCCCACCGAGATGACCCACTTTCGGGGATTGACCTTGACGACACTGACTACGGCTGGATGATCGGCCAGTGCTTGCAGATCACTCACCGTATCGTTGTTGGCTTAGAAGGAGGGTATAACCTCGATGCGTTGGGGCGTTCAGTGGTTGCAACTGTGCAGGCAATAGCTCACTGATCTAACACGTCTAAAACAATGTATTGATAGCCCTTAAGCCACTGCTATACATCTGCCCCTTGCCGCTACCCCTGAGGACGGTCACGCTCCAACAACCCGCGTCACTTCAGGTGAGTTAGCGGAATCACGCTCTATGTAGTCATAGGATAGCCAGTTGTAGTGGACTAAACCCACGGCGTGGGCAAAGAGTTTGGCAGGCTCTGCTGTCAACAATTCGTCAATATCGTGTGGGTGCAACCACTGCTCAACGTCATCGAGCAACTCCAGTTGTACCGAGGGAACGACCTGCGATTGTCCCCAGCCATAGTCTTCAGCATAGACATAGTAAACTTCCCCTGACTGAAGTCAGGGGCTTTCAGTAGCCCTGAGCCTGTTATGTTCTGCAAGAGAACAAGACAAGCCCGAACCTCTAGGCTGGTTTACAACAGCCCCCAAAAGCGCAATTACACTAGCACCATTGAAATCTGCGTCTCCTGTCCAGCCACAATGCCTGCACTTAAA
>NZ_JAKLTV010000035.1:0-19079 GCF_022698185.1 Synechococcus sp. PCC 6717
AGTGTTGAAAAGCGCGAAACCACGAATCGAAACATAAACGTAGTCCCAATAGCAGAAATGCTTGAGGTGAGTAGGGGGTCTTTGACTGCCCCCACCCGCATTAAGTTGTGGGTGACAGCTCAAGGGAAAAGCGAAGCAACGCGGCTTCAGCCCGTTGCGTAGCATCCTTTGGGAATCCCCTCTCTTTCAAGGAGGGGAGAAGTCAACAATTTGTGCTTCGCTCAAAATTTTAAATTTTGCTTCTAGCTGCTGCAACCACTCCACCAAAATCGGGTTCACTAACTCAGGGCGATCGTCGTGGGGGCAGTGCCCCGTATCGGCAAGACGCTCAATACGGATGGGAATGCGCTCTTGGTGGGCTTCAAAATGCTTCACCCCAGACACGGGGGTCCACGGATCCACTTCCCCCCACAGCACTAGGATCGGAACCTGAATCGCTGGCAACAGATCGACAATTTTGGGTCCCGGCGGTGCAGAAATCACCCGCGCAAACACCTCCTTTGCCCCCGTATCCAGAGCTGGGCGATGCAATAGCTCCACCAGTTCATCGGTAATGGCATCTGGATTGGCGTACACTTGGCCGAGGGTTTTGCGGATCCGCTCCGGCTGGCGAATTTGATCGAAAATCAAATGCCCAATCACAGGCGCAGCGACCAAGGTGCGAAACAGGTTCGTAAACAGCGTCTGCATCCAGTTAAGTTCGTTAGGGCGATGATTGAGACCGCCCGCACAGTTGAGAACACTCACCCCTCGGCAGGTATGCCCATAGTCCGCTGCCATCCGTAAACAGAGCAAGCCGCCAATGGAGTTCCCCACCCACACCACGGGTTCAGCAATGTGTGCCTGCCAAAAATCGGCCAGTAATTCTGCCCACAGATCCATACTGTAGGCTAGGTTAGGTTTCGCTGAAGCCCCAAACCCCAGTAAATCGAGGGCATAGACGCGGTAGCCCGCCTCTCGCAAAGCAGGAATGGTTTTGCGCCAATGGCCAATGGAGGCACCAAACCCATGCACCAGCACAACGGGTGCCCCTGTACCACTCATGCTGTAGCGAATGCGATGGCCGCGCCATTCCCAATCAGCGGTGGGGAAGGCAGCCATGGCCGAAAGGGTTGAGGTCATAGGAACGCCGTGCCAATTTTCAAAGTAGGTTACTCTCTAAGATAACAATCTTTACGTTTCGCAACAATTATGCCAACTGCATTGATTACCGGTGCGACGGGAGGCTTAGGACAAGCCTTTGCCGCAGCCCTTGCCGATCGCCACTACGATTTAATTTTGACCGCTCGTTCTGCTGCTGCCCTAGACACCTTGGCCAAGGAACTAACGACCTCACGGACGGTGCAAGTGATTACCCTGCCGCAAGATTTGAGCATTTCAGGGGCAGCCGCACAGCTTTATGAGCAGGTGGAGGCACGGGGGGTAAGGGTCGATCTGCTCGTTAACAATGCTGGATTTGGGGACTACGGGGCGTTTGGCGATCGCGATCGCTCCCGTTTGGTGGCCATGGTACAGGTCAACATCACCGCCCTCATGGAACTAACCCATTTGGTTTTGCCCCAGATGCGGCAGCGCCGCAGTGGCACCATCATTAACGTCAGTTCCATTGCTGCTTTTCAGCCCCTACCCTATCTCGCGGTATATGCAGCGACTAAAGCCTTTGTGCGCCACTTTAGCGAAGCCCTGTGGGCAGAACTCAAGCCCCTTGGCATTCGGGTGCTGGGGGTGTGCCCAGGTCCAACGGCCACTCAATTTTTTGAGCGCGCCGATATGCTGGGCAACCCAGCACTGATAGGCTCCCAAGACTCCCCCGCCCACATTGTGGCCGAAACCCTCGCCGCCTTGGATCACGATGTGGCTACCCTCATTCCCGGTCAAGCCAGTAATCGCCTCTTGGCATTTGCTGGTCGATGGGTGCCTCGGCAATGGCTGGKGCAGCAGCTAGAACCCCGCTTCCGTCCCCCCGCTCAGTAGCAGCAGCCCMAAAAACGAGCCACTATTCCAAATGCCATGGAGAATCATGGCCGCCCCTAGGTTTTGCGATCGCCAGTAGGTGTAGCTCAGCACCGTACCCAAGACCGTCAAGGGCAAGAGATCTGCAAGGTTCAGGTGCGCCACCGCAAACAACAGCCCCGTCAACACCATCGCGCTACCAAGGGGCAGATAGCTTTGCAGCGATCGGAAAAAGAAGCCGCGAAAGAGTACCTCCTCAAACAGCGGTGCCAAAACTGCCACCATGAGGTAGAGCAGTACAAAGGTGCGATAGTCTTGGCTTTGTAAAATGACCTCCAACAGTGGATTCCCTCCCCCTTGATTTTTCAGCAGTCCTTGGGACAGCAACGAGGTCAACAGTACTAACGGTAAAGCTGCTAGGTAACCGCCACTGCCCCACAGGACGGCACTGCGCCACCCCCCTTGCCACCGTAACCACTGCCATGGGGGCTTGCCAAAGCGTTTTAACAGCCACCACAGCAAGCCATACCCAGCCACCATCATCACCCCATAGGTAGCCAACGCATAAAGGGTTTGGCCAAACGCCGAGGTCAAGAGCTGTCCCCCAGTCACCAGCGCACGCAGGAGAGGCATCACCACAAGGCTAAGGGCAAAAAAGGTGGCAAACCAACTCACCATCACCTCCCAAACGGTCGCCCAGCCCCACGGCACCGGCGCAAAGGCTGGTAAGGGGCTGCCCTGTTGTCGCCGTCGCACATGCTGGTAAATCCACACCAGCCACAGCACCACCCCCAACCCACTACCGATCAGGGGCGTACTGCCCACCAATATTAAGCGTTGAAACGCTGCCTGCGCCTGCACCTGCTCTGCGGTTGCTAAGGCCATCAGAGCCTCGGGGCGCTGTTGCAGTTCGTAGAGCCGCTCAAGGGCACGGTTGCGAAACCACCCCCGTAGCGTCGTTTTAATCAGCGATTCAGCCTCCGGTAAAAGCTGCGGCGGCGTATCCCATAGCCCGATTAACACCTCTGCCGTGCGGCGAGGGGTGCCCTGAGCCATAGTTGTTAATGGCTGCCATGTCTCAAGGGCGCGATCGCGATCGCCCTGATCCGCGTACAGCAACCCCAATTCGAGGCGCAAGCGCTGGTTTTGCGGGGTGGGTGGCTCCAGCGCTGCGGTGTAGGCACGGATCGCCCCTTGTGTATCGCCCAAGAGGCGATCGCGCGTCCAAGCATCACCAATGCCTTGCCATTCCCTCGCTTGCAGTGTCAAATGGGTCTGCAGAAGATTAATTTGGCTTTGGGGTTGGGGTTCCAGATAGCTACTTAATAAAGACAGGCTCACCAGAGCAGCCACAAGAATTGTCAGAGCGGCCAGTACAAACTGCTTCACAGACATAGAATTGCTAAGAAGGGGGCTTTCAAAACCTTAGCGGAAAATCAGTCTCGATAAAGAACTCAACCCCTTGGCTGGGGTGTAGAGGCACCAGAACCAACACACATTTGCGTATATTTACGGTTGGCGCTGTACAGACCCGGTGATAGTCTGCAAAATAACACTTATTTAAAGATTCAAGGTCAGCAGTTCTGTGCTTTGCAATGATTCAGGGGAGGGCTACAGAAAGTCCGCGCTCTATGCGCTAGGATGAGCGCCGGCTGGTTTACTGTTCCACCTGTGGTCATACCGCTGATCGATACTAAAGCTAGCTATGCTAGTTCCGGATCGCTGCTGTTGTGTGTTTTCAAGGAGAAACAACTATGTCCTTTGCGTTTCAGCTAACACTCAGACAAATTATTCTAGGGTTATTTCTAACGGCTGCCAGTGGCGTTTTACCCATTCTGCTAGCCCAAGCCGCTAAAGCTCAAAGCGTAACCGATAACTTGCAGATTCAGGCCACCGTTAAGGCTTCCTGCAAAATTAATAGCGTCACCAACATTAACTTTGGTACCTACGATGCCTTGGGTACCCATTACACAACCCCTCTAGATAGTCAAGGGTCGGTCAGCGTCAGTTGCCTGCCAAAGGTTAAAGCCAGCATCCAGCTTGAGGAGGGTCTCTATCCGACAACGGGTTCGACCTGTACAGCTCCCGCTCGCCAAATGAAAGGACCAAGCGCCACAGCCTTGCTACCCTACGGCCTATTTCAGGATGCAGCACGCACCCAAACCTGGGGATGCACTCCCGCCACGGGGGTAGATTATACCGCTGCCTCGGCTGCAGCAACCTCCTTTGATATCTATGGCCGTATTCCAGCGGCGAACAGTATGCTAGGCATTCTGGATACCCTTGAGCCAGGTGCCTACAGTGATACGGTGCAAATTGTAGTCTCCTTCTAAGGTGCGGTTGCGTTATTGGGTCTTGGCCAGCCTTTGGGCAGTAGCGGCAATTGTAGGGATGCCGTTGCGCTTAGGGGCGCAGTCCACAGAGTTTTACCTGAATGCGGTGCAGGTGTTTCTGTCGCCGCGACAACGAACAGTACTGCTTACCCTTACCAATACCGGCGAAACACCCCTTAACTTTGAAATTAGTCTGCGCAAGTGGCAGCAAACCCCTGATGGCCAAGATGAACTCAGCGAGGCGGATGGCGGTGTTGTGGCTTTTCCCCTGCTGCTGTCGGTGCCGCCAGGGGAGCAGCGTAGCTTACGGGTGGGGGTGCGGCAGCCGCCCCTTGAGCAGGAGAACACCTATCGGCTGTTGGTGGCAGAGTTGCCGTCCCCTAATATCCCCAACACCCAAGGGGCACAGTTGCGCATTATTAAAATCTTGAGCTTACCAGTTTTTATTGAGCCAGTCACCCCCCAACGCCAAGGAGAGTTTGTCAATGCCAGCATTCAGCAAGGGCGGCTGAGTGTGACGCTGCGCAACACAGGCAATGTGCATATTCAAACCCTTGGCATCATAGTACGGGGAAAGAGTGATCAAGGAGCTGTGATTTTCGAGCAAACGCTAGACTCCGTTTATGTGCTGGCCAATCGTCAACGGGATTTTCGCAACCTTCTCTTACCCCAGACAAACTGTGCCCAAGTCCGCCAAGTTACCCTACAAACAGTGGCAACCTCCCCTACAATTACGACAACCATTCCCACCCCTAACGGCATTTGTTCTTAGGGGCAGTGCTCTTCCCCTGTTCTTGGCGACTGTGCCGCCGCTCTACGCTCAAGCTCCCAGTGAAACGTCTGCAATTTATAGCCTTGAAGTTAATCGCGTTGCCCGTGGCGATGTCATTGTGTTTCTGAGGGGTGACGATGTACTCATCCCATGGCAAGACCTGTTGCAGGCTGGCCTCACGGAAGTGGGTGGCAGCCGTGAAATGATTCAGGGCATTGAGCACGTTTCTTTGCAGTCTCTGGCGCCTGCGATTACCTTTGAGCGGGATGATGCGGCGCTGACCTTACGGATTCAGGTGGCTGCCGATCTGCTGCCCGCCAATGTGATTGACTTTAACCCAGACAATGCGCCACCGGGGATCCGCTACAGCCAACCCCTGAGTGCCTACCTTAACTATGGTGTCTTTTGGAATAATGTTGAGACCCTCACTGCCGCTGCGGAAATGGCAGTCAGCTTTGGCGGGAATGCCCTCACTTCGACGGTCGGGTTGACTGCGAATGGAGAGTTGCAGCGGGGTTTAACTGCCCTGATCTTGGATAACCGCCGTCAGTTGACCACGTTGACGCTGGGGGATAGTTTTGTTACTACGGATCTGCTGGGGGGGGGCGGTTTGTGGGGCGGCATTCGCTGGGAGCGCAACTTTGGCCTGAGTCCCTACCTCATTCGCCAACCCGCCTTTGATATGCAAGGGGAACTGGCAACCCCCGGCACTGCCGAAATTTATATCAATGGCTTCCTGACGCGCCGTGTGAGCTTGCTGCCGGGGCCGTTTACGCTTAAGAATTTGCCCTTTAGCGGTGGCTTTAACCGGGTACGGGTGGTGGTTACCGACGCAGAGGGTAAGCAGCAGGTGTTTACTCAAGGGTATGTGCAGTCGGCGAGCTTACTGCAACCCGGCCTGTCTGAGTTTATTGTGGCGGCGGGGGTCGAGCGCCAAGGCTTGGGGGTGGATAACTTTAACTATGATGGCTCAGTGCAGATGGTAGCCGCCTATCGGCAAGGCGTGCTCAATAACCTGACGCTGGGGGGACGCATTGAGGGGAACGCCCACCTGCTCAATGGCGGGCTGAACTTGAGTACAGCGTTACCCATTGGTACTCTCGATGTGGCGGCGGCCTTAAGTACCACTCAAGGGAAGCTGGGTACCGCGGTGGCGGCGGCCTATAACTATCCAGGGGCGATCGCCTTCAGTGGTGGGGTACGGCTGCGCAGCCCAGATTATGTCACAACTAGCTTACCCCTAGAGGACGATCGCTCGCTGTTGGATGGATTTGTGAGTACAACCTTTAACCTTGGTTCACGGATTAATATTAGTGGTCAATATTTTTTTAATAATCCTCGCGATCAAGTGATTGGTCAGCAGGCTAGTGTGCTAGCACAGGTGCGCCTGCACCGGAACCTCAGCCTGTTATTGCAGGGATCGCGGTCTTTTTTTGGCGATCAAGCACCCGTGAACCAATTTAGCGTGACGCTTAACTATTTTCTCAATAATCAGGTGAACCTCAATACCGGTTGGGTACAGCGGGGTAATCAGGGGGTGCCTTTTGTCAATGTGTCGCGATCGCTCCCCTTGGGGGTGGGCTACGGGTATCAAGGTCAGGTGTCCCCCGTCAGTGACCAAGGGTTAGCTAGTGGGTTGTTTCAGTACAATACCCCGTGGAGTCGCTATCAAGTTGGCTATTCCCAAGCAGGCAACAGCGGCCAAACCTCATTAGGGGTAGAAGGCGGGATCGTGGCCATTGGTGGTCAGCTATTTTTCACCCGCCCAGTTCAGGGCAGTTTTGCCCTCGTGCAAGTACCCAATGTGGCCGGTGTGCGCACCTACTTGAGTAATCAGGAAATTGGTCGCACTAATCGCCGTGGGCAAATCCTGATTCCCGATCTGCTGCCCTACTATGCCAATGACTTACGTATCGAGGATCAAGACGTGCCCCTTGATTTTGCCATTGGCCGAAGTCAACAGTTCATTGCACCGCCATTTCGAGGTGGGGCGATCGCCCGTTTTGATGTGCGCCTCAATCGGAGCTATGTAGGGCGAGCTATTTTAGTGCGCGGCAGTACTCGCATTGTTCCCAGCTTGGGGCAACTGACGCTCAAAAAAGATGACCAAGCGGCGGTTTCGCCCCTGAGTACTAATGGCGAGTTTTACTTTGATACCTTGGAAGCAGGTACCTATGCAGCAGAATTGGCCTATGAGCAGGTACGGTGTAATTTTACGGTGACCCTACCCGAGGCTGACGATCTCTTTACCGATGTGGGGGAATTGATATGTCAACTACCCGATTGATCTATCTAGGAGTGCCCCTCCTGTGGCTCTTAGCAGGACTCTCCGCCTATGGCCAAGGCACTGGCTGTCAGTTTCAGAGTGTTACGGCGGTGAACTTTGGGGTTTACGATCCCTTTGCCCCAGCGGCCTTGGATGGCACCGGCCAACTGCGCTTTGTCTGTAGCGGCGGTGGTACAGGCAGCTTTAATAACCGATCCATTACCATTCAGATTAGCCAAGGCAATAGTAACAGCTTTACACCGCGGCAGATGAGCAGTGGCAGCAGCCGATTGAACTATAATCTCTACCTCGATAGCGATCGCAGCCTCATTTGGGGGAATGGCACCGGCGGCAGTTATCAGCGTGGGCCGTTTATTCCGGGTAACAATGTAGTGAATACTATCCCTATTTATGGCCGCATTCCAGCCCAGCAATGGGTTGCCCCTGGCGCCTACAGTGACTCGCTGCAGGTCGTCATCCAATTTTAGCATATAACTGCAAGAATTATTTTACTCACTGCTGCTACTGTGCCAGCCAGTTATGTAATTCGCTACATTGTAGGGATTGTCAGAGATACTTTACTGAATTATTAACATTTATGGAAGCTGGACGGCAGGATACACGACGATATCAAGAATATATCTATTAGCACGTACAGCGATTCAGCATTGAACAAGTTAGTCGAGCAGAACCATTAAGTTTTGAGCGAATTGAAGGAATTTTCAAGCATCAGTATGCTCAGAAAAAAACCTAGATGGAACGGAGTCAGACGGATTGGAATCGATGAGGTCAGTAAGCGCAAATGACATCAGAACTTCGCTACCGTTATCAGAGATATTAAAACTGGAAAACTCATCGAAGTCATTGACAGCCATCAACAGGAAGAGCTCATTAAAGTGCTAAAGCAGCAGTCTTTTGAGGTGAGAGCACAGGTGGAAGAGGTGGACGTGGCGTTCGGTGGCTCAACTCAGTTCTCGTAAGGTGATGTCTTCGGCAACGGTTAACTCAACTTGCAAGGGAGCAGGCATATGGAATGGTAAGAAGGGATGAAGTTCTCACTATTTTATAAATTTCTATGGCAAGTGACTTATGGCTGGTTTTTCAAGATGTTCAATAACTTCACTGGCAATTACAACATCAAAATAGTTGTCAGGGTATGCTGCTGCAGTTACACCTCCCCAAAACACGTTAAAGCCTTTTTGCTTAGCCTTTTCAATAGCAGGCTTAGACACCCGCTTTACTGATGACTTGACCGGAGCCAAAACCCACCTCTAAAAATCGATTTGTTTGGCGGTAGTGGCTAAAGCCATGAACAAGGTTTCGTAGGCGTCGGTGAATAAATTCTGGCACTGACATCACTTGATCTAAGTCTAACTCTTCATAGTTGGTTCCTTGACCTACTGTTGGTAAATCCTGAGTGTAAATGGCTTGACAGCGATCGCACCGTCGGATTTGAAAGTTATTCTTTGTCCCTAACATAGGAGATTCAGAGTACTCACAGGCAGGACAAACACGTATAGTCATGATGCAACCTCACTGTCAATTTAGTCATTCGTTGGATAACTGCGGTGTCTATCTTCAGGCCTCGAGTAGCTCATTACAGGAACCGTGAAGGTTGCTAAATGTGAGATCGGTGATTTGCTACAGTGGCAGTAGAGTATCCCAATAGTGAGGCTAGCTATTGCGGCGATGACTTATTCTACTGCTGGCTCTGCAACCCTCAGTCTGCCAACAGTTCTAGATGTTCAGGAACTGAGCATTTACTACCATAATCAGCAAGTGGTCGATACAGTTAATCTCACAATTCCCGAAAAACAACTGGTGGCTTTTATTGGGCCGTCGGGTTCTGGCAAGAGTACGGTTCTGCGCTGCTTTAATCGCCTGACGGATTTGATCCCGCAACTTCGGGTGACAGGGCGTATCTTCTATAGAGGCAAGGATCTTTACGATCCCCAGTGGGACGTTACGAGTATCCGTCGCCAGATTGGCATGATTTTTCAGCAACCCAACCCATTTCCAAAGTCAATTTATGACAATATTGCCTTTGGTGCCCGGGTCAATGGCTACGCTGGTAACATCGATGAGCTAGTAGAGTGGTCGCTGCAACAGGTACATCTGTGGGACAGTGTTAAGGATCGGCTCTCAGTTAATGCAATGGCATTGACCATCGGTCAACAGCAACATCTGTGTATTGCTCGGGCGATCGCCCTTGACCCAGCAGTGCTCCTGTTAGATAACCCCACCGTCAATCTTGACACCTGCTCTAGCAGCCACCTCGAAGAACTATTGAGCCAACTAAAAAAACGCTACACCCTGATTATGACGACCCATAATCTCCGACAGGCCGCGCGGATCTCTGACTATACAGCTTTTTTTGGTACCAAAATGAACACCAGCGGCCATTCGATAGGTTACTTGGTAGAGTATGCACCTACCAGTCTCCTGTTTCAGCGGCCACAGCAAGCACTGACCCAGCGCTATGTCACAGGACGGGTGCTCTGAGCGTCCTTATCCTTTGGCTCATCAGGGCGATCCTAGGCTCAATAAACACCTAAAACACCTAATTGTCCATAATTTCCTATAATTAAGGTCAAGTTTTGTTAAAAATTGTAGTGGCTCCCTTTGGTCTTTGACCCCCCATTCCTTAGATCAGGCGCCAGAGCAACCTTTCAGGCTTTAGTTTTAAGAAAGTATTTTTATATAACGTGTATATTATTGAGAGAGTCAAAGCTAACCTAACTATAGTGGAGATAAGCAAAGAAGTGACTCTTGCCCCTCTTGTTCACTCTTTCTGAGAAAAGGTGGGTACATTAGTCTCAAGATGGTTGGAACGGCTGTGGAATAGGGCGTCATGACTATGATTATCTGTTCTGAGTGCTGCCACCCCAATCCAGTTGGTGCTGTTCAGTGTGAAGCCTGCTTTTCCCCAATGCCTAATATGAATACTTGTCCAAATTGTGGTGCACCGGTTCAGTCAGATGCGAATTTCTGCGGTCAGTGTGGTTTTAACGTGCGCCAGTTTGCTATGAATTCATCCTCCGTAGCAGAAGTGCCGGATTTAGCTGCTACTGCTGCTCCAGCGGTGGAACTTACCGCTACTGTACCGGGACGGGGGACGACCCTCTCTCCCCCCCCSCCCCCCCCGCCGCATCTGTTTCCAGCCACAGCGGTTCCAGCAACGCCAATCTATGCCAAATTAATCCATGTACAGACCCGCACTGAGCTAAACATTCCCCCCGGCCGGGTGGTGGTTCACATTGGCAAGCCCAACGATCGCATTCCCCCGGACATTGATGTTGCTGGGTTTCCTAATTCTGAGGTGGTCTCCCGCATCCATGCCGATATTCGAGTGGAGGGAAATGCCCACTACATTGAGGATGTGGGCAGTGCTAATGGTACGTATATCAACAATACTGCGCTGTATCCGGGCAATCGGCACCGTTTGGCACCTGGCGATCGCATTGCCCTTGGCAAAGGAGATTTAGTGACGTTTATCTATGAACTCACTTCCTAGGAACCCTTTAGCGTATCGACAGGCAAGAGGCGGTAATAAAACATGATTACATTGACACTTCTACATCCAGTCCAAGCAACCCCCGTCC
Organism: Synechococcus sp. PCC 6717; assembly: GCF_022698185.1. Lineage (NCBI taxonomy): Bacteria > Bacillati > Cyanobacteriota > Cyanophyceae > Synechococcales > Synechococcaceae > Synechococcus > Synechococcus sp. PCC 6717. The sequence goes on from NZ_JAKLTV010000035.1 coordinate 10,927, forward strand.
AGAGCTGGACGTTTGATAGTGAAGCTGTGATCCGCATTGGTCGTGCTGTGGATAATCATGTTGTCCTCTACAGTGCGGTGGTCTCGCGTCACCACGTTGAACTGCGGCGGAATGGGCTGCAGTGGGAGGTTGTCAACCTAGGTACCAATGGCACGTATTTAGATGGCAAACGGGTACAGCAAGCCCCGCTTTTAGATGGCGGTATCCTGCGGTTGGCTCGATCCGGTCCCAACATTCAAGTCCGCCTTAGCGCTGACCATCAACCTATGCCCCCCAACGCTAGGATGGCAACGATTCCCGAAACAGCTCGTACTGATGTGGAGAAAGGCACCTACTCAGGGGAGGAGGAAGCCGTGGGCACCGACAATGCCGAACCCCTAGGCACCGCAGCAACCGGGATGAGTTATCAGGGCATCATTACCGAAGAGGACGACGATGAGGAGGAAAATTTTGCGGTACAGGGGGAGTTACCGGCGCAACTATTAGCTGAGTGGCGCGCCCCTCCCGACTGTAGCCACAGCCGTGCCGAAGCTGATGATATATTCTGCATTGAGTGTGGCGTGCCCCTCAAGGTATGGAAGACCCTTGGCAACTATCAAATTATTAAAGCCTTAGGCCAAAGTAATACCTATTTGGGTTGGCGCAATGGCCAGACAGCAGTTGTCAAAGGGCACAGCTTGGCAGCCTCTAAGCGCGAAATTCGTGCCTTTCAGCGGCAAGTGCGGCAGTTATGCCAGATGAGCCATCCGGTTCTGCCTAAGTTTTGGGAGGGGTTTCAGTACGGCACAGACTCCTACCTTGTCTCGGAAATGGTCTATGGTCATTCCCTTAAGCAATGGATTAATGATCATGGCGTGATGAATGTTGTTGAAGCGAGCCGTTGGCTGATACCGATTTGCGATCTCTTGACGCTACTTCACCAGCAAGATCCCCCCATTTTGCATTTGCATATTCGCCCATCCAACCTCATCCATCCCTATGTCAGCCGTGAGGCTACTAATGTTGTGCTGGTTGGGTGGGGCAAGGCATCGGTGCTCACCTCAGAGTCTGGTACCTTTATTGGCACGGTGGGCTATTCTGCCCCTGAGCAGCAAGAAGGGAAACCGGAACCGGCGTCAGATTTGTACGGCCTTGGTGCCACTATTGTGTACTTGCTCACAGGGAATGAGCCAGACACCTATTTCCGCTGGGGTGCGCGGGAATACCGCCTGTATGCTGAAGATATTCCCCATCTTGATCCCCTGATGGTGGATTTAATTAACTGTTTGACTCACCCAGACCCGCGGGAACGTTATCCCAATGCCGCAGCTGTGAAGCAGCGGCTAGAGCAAATTGCGACTATAGCTATGCCTGCTCCGCCAGTTTCCAGTGCCCTATGATGCCGCCTCATGGAGGGGCAACGGCGTGAGGTTTTACGCGCAAAGGCGATCGCCAAAATAACGGCGATACAGTTCACAGCGAACCTTAGCAAGGCTGCCATTCAAGCTAATTAGCCCCAAACTGTGGAGCTTAAAGCCAGTGGTTGCTTCGACGGTAACGCCACTCTCGCTACTGACAATATCGGCAAAGGCCGGTACCAGTTCTTGGCGTTGATGGAGGTGCCACCATTGTCCCCGTAAATGATCGCGGTACAGACCCGTTTCAGAGGCAGCATTGGCCATCAGTTCCGGCCACGTTACATCATTACGGGCTAGGTGGTATAGCGTGAGTCGAATTAAGTAGGGATGTCCCCCTACCAACTGCTGGAGTTCCTTGAGATGGTCTGGGTCTAGGTTAAGGCCGTGCAGACGGCTTAACTCACAAATTTGGTCGTGGTTAAACTCTGGTAAATCAATGGCGAGGCCGACGTTAAAGGGGGACTGGTTAATATCGAGGGGGATATACACTTCCGTACCATGGACAACAATTAAGCGCAGATTCCGCCAAATGTCGCGGTTTTTCCCCTCCTCATGCCATGCCCGTAGTAGCCCGAAGAAATCACTGGCCACGTCAGGGTATTCAAACACGCGATCAACTTCATCCAAGCCCAATACTAGGGGGCGACCCGCCATCTGGGTGCCGGGTTTCTGACAGTTGGGCAGTAGATATTCTTCAAAATAAGCTGTGCAGTTATACTTACTGCCAAAAATATCGTCCCAGTAGTCATTAAGGCGGTTTTCTAGCCCCAACCGCCGCCCAACTCCGGCACACAGCCAGCGCAGCAACTTGTCAAGGTCGCTGAAGACGTGGGCATCAGCCAATTGAAAGCTCAACGGGACGGTGCCATAGCCCTCTTGGGTGGCTCGATACATCAGCCGTGCCATCAAGGAGGTTTTGCCCATTTGCCGGGGGGCTTTAATGCGAATGAGGGAACCGGGTTGTAGGAGGGTTTCGCGGCAGCGCTGCTCGATGGGAGGGCGCTCGATATAAAAGGCAGAGGCTACTTCCACTTGCCCTTCTGGTAGTTCAGGTTCAGCTACCGGCACAGGGGCACCATCTCCCACTAGGGTGCCAGTTTGCCCTTGCTCTACAGCGGTTTCGTGAATCCCATCACTGGTGGGCAGCACTGGATCAGCAGTGGCATTCACGAGGTCAAGGACTTCTTGAACTAGGCTCGCAGTGTCTGCTGGCGATCGCCAAAAGCGTTGCTGCAACCGATGCAAGTAACCGCGTAGTTCGTAGTTTAGGGGTTGGTCTAAGGGGAAGTTGACCCGCACCGGCAGGATGAACGGACGGCGATCGCTGCGCTGAGATTGCAGTTGCTTAACACTACGGACTTCTTCAAGTACCATCTCACTCTGGGCGGCGGCTTGGGAGAGAAGCAGTAAAAAGAAATCGCACTGCTTCAGAGCGTGATCAATGCGCTCTGCCCATCCTTCTCCCATGCGGATACTTTGGCTGGCCATAAAGGGATGATGCCCTGCGTTTTGGAGCGCTTCTTGCAGCGCCGTGGCCAGTTGCAGATCGGTGCCATCGCTGGAATGGCTGATAAATACGTGTCGTCCCCGAGGCGGAATTGCAGCGGTAGGAGCGGGGGTGCTGGGTAAGGGTTGGGGGGGTGGGGTGGTTGAGGCGATCGCAGTACTACTCGTTGAAGGAGCCGCGTTGCTAACCGGCGATCGCCAGAGGTCTTGAATCGGGGTTTTTAGAAAGGAGCCAAGGCGCCGCCAGAGGGATTTGGGAAGTTCCACCTGCTGCAAGCTTGCCAGTGCCTCCGCCGCTGTGGCAAAGCGTTCGTAAGGCGACGGATGAATCAGTTTATTGACAAACTGGACGAGGCGATCGTTGATCGGATGGACTGGCTCCCAATGCCAGCAACCGTAGGGGTCTTGGGTGAGCTGCAAGGGATTTAACCCCGTCAACGCCTGTACAGCAATCATGCCCAAGGCGTAGAGGTCACTGGCGGGGCGAGGTCGCCCTTGGGCCTGCTCAGGTGCCATGTAGCCCGGTGTGCCAATGGCGATCGTTTGGGCGGTGGCGTCCCCCACCAAGGTGCCACCCCCAATAGAAACCCCCATTTCCTTGACCGCGCCAAAATCAATCAGGACAAGGCGATAATCCGATTGCCGCCGGATCAGGTTATCGGGCTTAATGTCGCGGTGAATCACGCCGCACTGGTGCACAAAGGCCAGAATTCCCAAAGCATCTTGAAGAAAGTAGAGGACTTCCGCCTCCGACCACGTGGCACCGGGTACGAGTTGCTGGCGCAAGACCTGTCCTTCAATAAAGTCTTGGACAAGGTAAAATTCACTGTCTTCCTCAAAGTAGGCTAACAGGCGGGGAATTTGATCATGACTGCCGAGCCGTTCAAGGGTTTGCGCCTCCCGCTGAAAAAGAGAGCGTGCCAAGGGTAAAAAACTAGGATCGGTGCGTGCGGGTCGCAGATACTTGACGACGCATTTTGCCCGCACAGGACGGTGAGTGTCCTCCGCTAAGAAAGTTTGGCCAAAGTTCCCCGCTCCCAAGACGCGAATCAGTTTGTAACGACTGCCAAGGGTTTTACCAATCATGACCACTTCTGCTACGTTGCTTGTTTGTACTGTAACCCAGTTACAGAGGGTTAGTGGCAGCCGCTCAAATTGCCTAATGGCTGTTGATATGGCTACACTGAGGAGTATTAACGAGTTAGACTTCAGCGGTTGACAAGCATTGGCATGGTCTTAATTTCTCCTTTACACTTTGCATGGCTCGATGGTGTGTGGGATGGGGTATTTTCCACCCAAGGCATCATGATTATGCTCCTGATGGCCTATGCCGGAGCGATGTGGCTGTTTCTCTCAAGTGCGCCCAAGGTGTTTACGGTTATGGTGTCAGATTTAGAGCATGCCCGCCAGTTTTACGAGCAGGAGTTACGGTTACCCGTTGCTGATGTGCCACTCCATTACTACTACAACTATGAGCAAACTTTGGGCATCGCCTCGATGGATCCGCTCTATGTGCCGTCAGCCCTGAGCTACAGCAGCCCCAAACGCCCCAGCCCCAGTGATGGGTTGTGGTATCAACTGAAAAAAAACACTCAACTGCACGTGATTGGCGGTGCTAGCAAGGGGGAGCGCAACCGCCAGCGCCATGTGTGTTTTGACCGCGAATGCTTAGAAATGATTTTGTTGCGGGTGCAACGTCGCCAACTGCGCTACAAAATGCGCAGCGATCGCCCGTTGAACTTTTTGGTTAAGGACTATGATGATCGGGTGATTGAGATGGCTGAAATTACCGCACGACCATGACAGAGCTTGAATCATTGCCCAGTCGGGGGCATTTGCTGACAGAGCAGATCAATCCTGCCAGTATCAATCTTGATCAGCTGTCGCCGCTGGCACTGGTGGATCTATTTAACCGCGAAGATCAAGCAACCTTGACGGCAATCGCCAACGCCCGCGATGCCTTAGCACAAACCATTGCCGAGACGGCCGCCAGACTGCGGCAAGGGGGGCGGCTCTTTTATGTGGGGGCAGGCACCAGTGGGCGGCTAGGGGTGCTGGATGCGGCTGAGTGCCCACCGACCTTTTGCAGTCCACCGGATCTGGTACAGGGGATCTTAGCTGGGGGAGAGTCTGCCTTAGTACGAAGTTCTGAAGGGCTAGAGGATTGCTATGCGGATGGGGTTGCCGTGGTGGGCGATCGCCACATCAATGGCAAAGACGTGGTGATCGGGATTACGGCTGGGGGCACCACCCCCTACGTTCATGGTGCCCTAGATGCTGCTCAAGCGGTCGGAGCCTTAACCGTATTTATGGCCTGCGTCCCCCTTTCCCAAGTGCAACGCCAAGCCGACATTGATCTTCGTCTGGTCGTGGGACCAGAAGTTTTGGCGGGTTCAACCCGCCTTAAGGCAGGCACCGTCACCAAAATGGCACTGAATATCATCTCTACGGGGGTGATGGTTCAACTGGGCAAGGTTTATGGTAACCGCATGGTGGATGTGGCTGTCACCAATCGCAAGTTATTGGATCGCGCCCTGCGAATTCTCAGTGATGTAACTGGCATTGAGCGTCCAGAGGCAGCGGCACTGTTAGAGCGCAGTGGGCATAACGTCAAACGGGCCCTGCTGATGTACTGGAGCGGACTAGACGCGATCGCCGCTCAAGAACTACTGGATCAGCACCAAGGGCACCTTCATGCCGCCAAAGCAGCAGCTACCAAAGCTGGGGTGACTAGTTGAAATGGCTCTAAAACTTGTCCTAGAATAGGGAATTTTTGGTAGTCCCGCACTAAAGTAGGGGGTGGAAAAGCCGTAAAGCGGTGTTAGTCGCCAATTGATGTTATTCCGATACTAATCGCTAAAAACTTGGTGAAAAACCCAACCGGCGGTATTAGTAAACGGTATCCGTAAAAAGTAAGCAGAACCCTAGGGTTTAGCCTTGAGGAACTGTGTAGCGGTGGCTTGAGTGCTATTAGCGCTGTTGGCGCAAAAAATCAAGCCGCCCTTGACACCGTTGATCCGTTGGCTCAAGACGCAGAACGTATTCATAGTGGGCGATCGCCGAGTTTACATCTCCCAGTTGCTCTTCGATCCATGCCAAATTGCGGTAATAATTGAGTTCTGTTGGCACAAGGGCAATGAGCTTGATGAGTGTCTCACGAGCAGCGGCTAACTGGTTGGTTAGGTACAGTGCCAAGACTAATTTGGCGTAGGGCTTAGGCGCCTCTGGTGCCGCAGCAATAGCGTTTTTTAGTTTTTGAATAGCTTTGCCTAGGGTTTGCTGCTGTTCGGTCGAAAGCACCAGCCGCAGATGGGCGATTGACCACAGCAGCATATTTTCATTCAAACTCACAGGCGTGGCCTGAGCAGATGCCGTTGCCACAGGAGAGATACCGGCATTTAGCAATTTTTGAACACGTTTCACCAACTCCTGTGGTGTCACTGGCTTAGTAATGTAGTCCACAGCACCTACCCCCCGAGCGCGAATACGGTGCACCGGATCATCTTTGGCCGTTAACATCACAATTGGCACGTGTTCAAGACTGGGCGATCGCCGTAACTGACGGCAAATTTCGTAGCCATCCACCCCAGGTAAATTAATATCCAGCAGAATTAAGTGTGGTGGCTCAGCAATGAGGCGAGGAACCGCAGCCGCAGGATCGGTCAGCGTCAGGACTTGGTAACCAGACCGTTCTAAAATCAAAGAGACTTGGCGCTGTACCGTACGGCTATCGTCAATACAGGCAATCAAAGGACGTTGCTGCCTCCGAACCATACTGCCACCTCACTTTGGAACAAACACAACAGTTGAATGCTTTGTATCGTATCTAACTATCTTGGTCAAAAGCGTGATGTTGTTCGCTCGCTGATGTGATCCTTGTCACCTCCGTAGAGGCCTTAAAACAGGCTGTCGTAGTGCTCAAGCAGATCAAAATTAGGTTAAACTAGTAAAGCTGCGGACGTGGCGGAATTGGCAGACGCGCTAGATTTAGGTTCTAGTACCGCAAGGTGTGTGGGTTCAAGTCCCTCCGTCCGCATTCTTAAAAAAAATGGGGGCAACGCCCCCACTCTAAACATGCATATTCAACTATTCGAATTATTGGTATGGTATGAGCTAGCTAATCGTGACCTCCCGTGGTTCTTCAGGGCTACCCGCATTCGCTTTTTGTTCCATCATTTCTGAGCGAGCCTCAGCCACAAGGTCTTGAAAAGACTCACTGGCTTCGGCAACTGCAGTTTGGGCTTTCTCATAGGTCTCAAACGCCCACATCAAGCCGGACTTGGCAGCATTGCGAGCCTGTTCGGTGAGATTATGACCTGTCATTGAATCCACAGCCCCCACTACAGGAGCAACGGCAACTGCCCCCACACCCAATGCAAGGACAGTCAGTGGCTCTAAACCAAGCAATAGGGCTTCAAACTCCATGCTGCGGCATCCTCCAAAAGCAATGTAAAGGCAAGAACATCGCACCCATCATAGCAAACCCTAGTGAAGTGCAATGGCCTAGTATGGATCAATCGTCGGACTGCCCTCGTTATGCAGTCCTGAGCCAAGAACAGCGACAGACGCTCCCAATGCAAGCATATAGGGTGTTGCTGAACGTGGCTATGAATTCCTTCATCCCCAACCCTTGTATCTTAAAACTAGAGAGACAGACCGTCACCCCTTAGATGCGAGACATCGTGGAGAAGCTAGGGTCATCTCTCTGATGCAACAGGTCAAACTCGAATCATCGGTTGGGACAGTAGAACCCGCATGACGCAAGGCTGAGTAAACACCTGATTTACCCCCAGACAGGCGCAAAAGTGATATGCAGGATCAAGAACAATGGATTGGCATTGATGTGTGTAAGCGGTGGCTAGATGTACATCTACGCCCCCAGAAGCAGAGTTTTCGCGTGAGCAACACCGCGAGTGGGATTCGCGAACTTTTGACTCACCTGTGTCCGCCTGAGGCGGTCGCTCGGGTGATTCTAGAATCCACTGGCGGCTATGAGCGGTCAGTGGCGTTGGTGCTGTCCACGCTAGCCTATCCCGTGGTCGTGATTAATGCTCGGCAAGCGCGAAACGTTGCCAAAGCTGCCAATCAACTGGCTAAAACCGATCCGGTCGATGCCGCGATTTTAGCCTGGTTTGGCGAAGCGATGAAACCGCCGACTCGGCCATTGGCCAGCGAAGCGGACGCAGAACTTCAGGACTTGGTAACCCGCAGGCGGCAACTGGTAGACCTCCTGACTGCTGAACAAAACCG
>NZ_JAKLTV010000036.1:0-17430 GCF_022698185.1 Synechococcus sp. PCC 6717
CAGTTTGATACAACCTACCCAGGTGCTCCCTTGTTTGGCGGCTCAGGATTCCTGTACCGGGTCTCTGCTCCCGCGCCACCGTCAGAGCCTCCCGCGCCACCGTCTSTGCTCCCGCGCCACCGTCAGAGCCTCCCGCACCACCGTCAGAGCCTCCCGCGCCACCGTCAGAGCCTCCCGCGCCACCGTCCCAATCTGAAATCGATGAAGATCTAGGCAAAATTTTCTTTGGCGAGGAAGTGCAAAATCCGGAATTTCCGGAAACAGTTGCCCAAGTGCTCTATTTTCCGGGGGTTGACATTATTCGCCAGCAAATTGCCAATGCCTTTGATCAAGGCGATTATGCAACGGCGGTTAAGCTTTTGGAGCAGCTTTACACTTTTGAGTTCAGTGAGTATTTTGGTGAACTGTTTAACACCCCTGGTCAGGAAGGGCTACAAAATCTTGATATTGCTCAAATTCAAGCATTGCTAGCTCGAATGGCGGCAGAAACCGGACAAACTCCCGCCCTCACGTATGTTTTTTGGCGACCCGGCCAACTGGATATTTTTATTGTGACACCGACGGGGGAACCCATTTATCAGGCGGTGCGTGTCTCTCAGGAGGAACTCCAGCGGGTGATTTCTGCCTTTAACCGAGAGGTGCGGGATCCGGCTAAAACGAATACAGACTCCTATTTGCCCTTTGCGCAGCAACTGTACCAGTGGATTTTGGGCAGTGTAGATCCTGAACTGCAAGCTCGGGGGATTACTACGCTTGTCTTTGCGATGGATCAGGGGTTGCGAGGACTGCCGATCGCCGCGCTGCACACTGGCTCTAACTTAGTGTCTTCTACGGTGACGGATGTACCTATGGGACCCAATGGCCAGTTCTTAGTGGAGCGCTACAATCTGGGTCTAATTCCCAGCATTAACCTTGTGGATACCCGCTATCAGCCGCTACAAAATGCCCAAATTCTGGCGATGGGAGCGTCTGAATTTCAAAAGCAAAGTCCACTACCGGCGGTTCCCATCGAGTTACGCACCGTTACCCAACTGGTGGGACGGGGTACCGAATTCCTTAACGAACAGTTTACAGTTCTAAATCTAGAGACGCAGCGTCGCCGTAGTCAATTTCCAATTTTGCATCTGGCCACCCACGCTGAGTTTAATCCGGGTAAACCCGACAATTCCTACATCCAGTTTTGGGATAGTCAGCTTTCGATCGCCCAGCTACGGCAGTTACGCTTGTTCCGGCCACCTACAGAGCTAATGACCCTCAGTGCGTGTCGCACAGCGGTGGGGAGCCGCGAGGCCGAGCTAGGGTTTGCAGGGTTGGCACTGCAAGCGGGGGTAAAAACCTCCGTGGCCAGTCTGTGGTACGTCAGTGATGAGGGCACCCTCGCTTTGATGACGGAGTTTTATAAGCACTTGGGTTTGGCACCCATTAAGGCAGAAGCCTTGCGCCAAGCTCAAATTGCCATGATCAAAGGGGCAGTTGTGATCGAAGGTAATAGTCTGCGGAGTACCGGTGTGCGGGGGGAGCTAGCCATTCCCCTGCCGGAAGGGTTAGCTACTAATGGGACACGCCAACTCTCGCATCCGTACTTTTGGGCGGCGTTTACGACCATTGGTAGTCCTTGGTAGAAACCCAAGGTACAGTAATCTAATGGGTACGGGGTAGCAACTCACTGAAGCATGATGACTAAATATGTGTTTGTTACGGGCGGCGTTGTCTCAAGTATTGGCAAGGGTATTGTCGCTGCCAGCTTAGGGCGACTGCTCAAATCGCGGCAATATTCTGTTTCAATTCTGAAGCTAGATCCCTATATCAATGTGGATCCGGGAACCATGAGTCCGTTTCAGCACGGAGAAGTGTTTGTGACGGATGATGGGGCGGAAACGGATCTGGATCTTGGCCATTACGAGCGGTTTACCGATACCCCGATGTCGCGGCTGAATAGTGTTACCACTGGCTCGATTTATCAAGCGGTCATCAATAAGGAGCGGCGGGGCGATTATATGGGGGGCACAGTACAGGTGATTCCCCATATTACGAATGAAATTAAGGAACGGATTTTGCGGGTTGCGAAGGATAAGAACCCCGATGTTGTGATTATTGAGATTGGCGGCACGGTTGGGGATATCGAGTCTTTACCGTTCCTTGAAGCTATCCGGCAGTTTCGCACAGAGGTGGGGCGGCACCATGTTCTGTTTATGCACGTTACGCTGGTGCCTTGGATTCCGTCGGCGGGGGAAATGAAAACAAAGCCCACGCAGCATTCGGTGAAGGAGTTGCGCTCGATTGGGATTCAGCCGGATATTCTCATCTGTCGCTGCGATCGCCCCTTGGTGCCAGGCATTAAGGAAAAACTCTCGCAATTTTGTGATGTGCCCGTCGATGCGGTCATTCCCTCAGCAGATGCCAAGAGTATTTACGAAGTACCGCTGCTGCTGGAACGGGAGGGGTTGGCCACCCAAGTGCTAAGGCTGTTGAACCTTGAGCAACGCTCCCCCGATCTGAGTCAGTGGCAAGCCCTAGTGGAGCGGCTCTACCGTCCCCAAGCTCCCATAGAGGTGGCGATTGTCGGTAAGTATGTCCGTTTGAGTGATGCGTACCTCTCGGTTGTGGAAGCGTTACGGCACTCGGCGATCGCCCTCGATCAAGAGTTACACATTCGCTGGGTGAACTCCGAAGAGATTGCGGAAAATGGCGCAGCGGCTTACCTCGAAAACGTGGCGGCAGTGGTTGTCCCCGGTGGCTTTGGCATTCGCGGTGTGGAGGGCAAAATTGCTGCCATTCAGTACGCCCGCGAGCAGAACATTCCCCTTTTGGGGCTGTGCCTAGGGATGCAGTGCGCCGTGATTGAATGGGCACGCCATATTGCTGGCCTAGAAAACGCCAACAGCGCCGAGTTTGACCCCAATACCGCCCATCCCGTTATTCACCTATTGCCGGAGCAGCAGGATATTGTGGATTTGGGGGGCACCATGCGCCTAGGGTTGTACGCCTGTCGGCTGGTGGCTCACTCCCTTGCTGAGCAACTCTACGGTGAAACTGTGATCTATGAGCGGCATCGCCACCGCTATGAGTTTAATAATGCTTACCGCAGCCTTTTCTTAGAAACGGGTTACGTCATTAGCGGTACCTCCCCCGATGGCCGCCTAGTCGAAATTATTGAATATCCAGCGCATCCTTTCTTTATTGCGGTGCAGTTTCATCCGGAATTTCGCTCTCGGCCCAATCAACCGCACCCACTGTTTTATGGTCTCCTTGCAGCTGCAACGAAGCGCGGAACGTTGACGAACTCTCATGTCGTTTCCACCGTTGCCACAGAGGTTACGCCGTGACCCCAGACTCCGAGATTCGCCGTCTTCTAGACCTCATGCCCGCCTCCGCTCGGATGCGCTGTAAATTGGTCTCCCGTCCGCAGCAGGCACAGGTCATTACCTATCGGCCAGCCCTGCCGTGGGGCGATCGCCCCATTGAAATTAATTTCCGCCTCTGGAGCCGGTTAGATACTCGCGAGCGGGATCTACTGATCTTGCGAGCCGTAGCTTGGTTTAACGCAACGGGATTAATCAAATTAGATCTGTATCAGGGGGTAACCGTTGCGGGCGCCCTTGGCACCGTCTTGCAATTCCTGCAAGCAGATGCAGTGGGGGCGATCGTCGCGGGGGGTCTAACAGCCTTTGGTGCCCTCCAAGTGTGGCAGAATACACGCGGTGTGGCTGTGGAGGTGGCGGCCGATCGCCACGCCTTACAGCTGGCGCAACGCCGGGGATACAGCGAAGCCGAAGCAGCAGCAGCTCTACTTGCCGCTATCGAGCATGTGGCGACCCTTGAGCGCCGACCTGTGCTTGAAGTGAACGACCTTATTCGCACCCAAAACCTGCGGCAATTGGTCGGAGACCCAGTCACCCCCAATCGGGTAGCGTGAGGAACACACACTTACCCCCCTTGCAACTTGAACCGTCATACCTATGGACTATCTTCAACTTGCCTTGCGAAGTCCCCATCCTGCATTTGCGAAAGGCTGGGAGAAATTTGCAAAGAAGCAATGGCAAAATAAAGAGCTTAATAAGGCCATTGCTAGTTTTAAGCACGCCCTCTCCTTAGATTCTCACCTTGCTACAGCATGGTGTAGCTTAGGCATTCTCAGTAGCTCTGACAGTAACTTATAACAATCTCGGCATGCCTATGAGGTTGCGCTTTCTTTGCAACCAGACTGGAAACTTAGTATTGAATTTATACGGTGCTTTAGCTATTTACTCAATGTTTATGATACGCCAGAAGAAGTGTTAGTCTGTCATCAACAATTTGAAAAAGCCTTTTTTGAATTTTACACGGCTTTTCAAAATGCATCTGTTGAAGAAATCGGGCAACTGCATCACTGGATTGGCTATGTAGCAATGTTTCTGCTCCCCTATCAGGGATTGCCCACTCGTCATCTGCAACAGATGTATGGTCAGTTTATTCATGATGTCATGACAAAGATCATTCCCAAGGGCAAAGAGCACCCTGCAATGCCAAAGCTCTCTCCAGACATACCGGTGCGAGTGGGCATTCTCTGTGGCTTTTTTCGCATGCATACGGTCTGGAAATTAATGCTCCATAACTGGATTAAATACTTAAACAATGAAAAAATTAAAATCTATGCTTACTACCCACAGGACTATACCGATCAATGTACCGAAAAAATTAAGCGCTACTGTCATAAATTCGAGATGGGAATCCGCCCGCTTGAATCATGGTTTGAATTGATTAGATCAGACCAACTACATCTGATGTTATTCCCGGAAATTGGCATGGACTTAGACGTGATTAAACTAGCTAGTCTGTGGTTAGCTCCCATTCAGTGCATGTCGTGGGGACACCCAGATACCTCTGGTTTGCCCACAATCGATTATTTTCTAAGTAGCGAATTAATGGAGCCAGAAACGGGTGATTCAGAGTATTGTGAACAATTAGTACGGCTTAAAAATTTAGGGATTCAGTTCAGTCCCTTACCAGAAGATGAAAGGGCACCGATTACGCGACAGGAGTACGGATTAAAGCCTGATGCAGTACCGTATGGTTGTTTACAGTCGGTGTTTAAGTATCTGCCACAGTTTGATTATATTTATCCAGAGATTGCCGCTGCCGTCGGCAACTGCCAATTTGTCTTTATCAGTCATCATATGACCAAGCATAGCCGCCAGCGGTTTGAAGCCCGCCTTGAGCGAGCATTTTCTGCCAAGAACTTGCACTGGCAAGACTATTGCTTTATCTCCCGGCCTTTGAATTTCTATGGGTTTACCTCCATGCTGCACTGCCTCGATATTTTTCTGGATTCTATTGAGTGGTCGGGGGGTTGTACAACCCTAGAAGCCCTGAACTATGCCCAACTCCCTATCGTGACCACTCCCGGACGATTTATGCGGGGGCGGCACACCGCAGGGATTTTGACCCAACTGGGGCTACCGGAACTCATTGCGCCGACCGTGAGGGACTATATCCACAAAGCGATTGAGCTCGGCCAGAATGTGGCGTACCGTGAATGGATTCGCCAGCAGATTCAGACCAATTTACCTCGAGTGATGGCAGATCAAGAAGGGCTAAAATCCCTAGAAGCATTTATTTTGCAAACGGTGTACTCCTATCGTAATTAATTGGGTTCTTCCGGAACGGTCTAAAATTCCTTTTCTAAAGTGGTTAACGGCTGTCCACAGCCAGATTTTGTTTTTGTAGCGCCGACAAAGGGTTCCAATTCATCCAGTTCTCCAACCATCTGGGACATAAATCTCTCGGGTGTCGCTAAAGAGCAGCCTCTTGCCAGCGACTCCTCCAGAAAATGCTCTTGTGTGCCTGCGTAAAGTTACCAATACCCTTTGCAAGGCCGGTGACATCGTGACCAAATATTGAAAAGTGTTACAGTTGTGCCCTTTGAGGATTAAATCCTTGAAGACAAAAAATTGCCGTGATACCATCCAAACTGTTGTTTGTTAGCAGTGATTGGGAGTTGTCCGTTGTCACTTCGGGTAGCCGTTGTTGGTGGTGGTCCAGCGGGTTCCTCCGCCGCCGAAATTTTAGCCAAGGCTGGAATTGAGACCTATCTCTTTGAGCGCAAGTTAGACAATGCCAAGCCCTGTGGCGGAGCCATCCCCCTGTGCATGGTCAGTGAATTTGAGTTGCCCCCCGAAATTATTGATCGGCGGGTACGGAAAATGAAAATGATTTCCCCCTCCAACATTGAGGTGAATATCGGCCAAACCCTCAAGGATGATGAGTACATTGGTATGTGTCGCCGTGAGGTTCTAGACACCTTTATGCGCAACCGGGCGGCGGATTTGGGCACAAACCTCATCAATGGCACGGTGTTTAAGCTGGAGCAACCCAGCGGCAGTGATCAGCCCTATACCCTGCACTATGTCCTAGGGGATGGTAGCACCCAGACCCTTGAGGTGGATCTCGTCATTGGCGCGGATGGGGCAAATTCCCGCATTGCCAAGGAAATTGATGCTGGTGATTACAACTATGCCATTGCCTTTCAAGAGCGGATTCGCTTACCTGCTGACAAAATGGCCTATTACGACGAGTTGGCGGAGATGTATGTGGGCGATGATGTCTCCCCTGATTTTTATGCGTGGGTGTTTCCGAAGTACGACCACGTGGCCGTGGGCACCGGCACCATGAAGGTGAATAAAGATCGTATTCGTGAGCTACAGGCAGGCATTCGGGCGCGCGCGGCGGCCAAACTGGAAGGAGGGCAAATTATTAAAGTCGAAGCCCATCCAATTCCAGAACATCCCCGTCCGCGACGGGTGGTGGGGCGGGTTGCCCTCGTGGGGGATGCTGCCGGTACGGTAACCAAGTCCTCTGGGGAAGGGATTTATTTTGCGGCTAAGTCGGCACGGATGTGCGCTGAAACCATTGTCGAGACGTCTAACAATGGCCGTCGCATCCCCACAGAAGCTGATTTGAAGGTTTATCTCAAGCGTTGGGATAAGGCCTACGGTATGACGTACCTCGTGTTGGATTTGCTGCAACGGGTCTTTTACCGCTCGGATGCCACCCGCGAGGCGTTTGTGGAGATGTGTAGCGATGTGGATGTGCAAAAGCTTACCTTTGACAGCTACCTCTACAAAACTGTGGTGCCTGCAAATCCCCTAGTGCAGTTGAAAATTACTGCTAAAACCATTGGTAGTTTACTGCGGGGCAATGCGTTAGCACCGTAGCAGGCGCAGGAGTTTTTCTAGGTGCGCTGGCAGGGGGGCGATCGCCACGATCGGGTCACCGGTTCGCGGGTGGATCAGCTGTAACCGGAAGGCATGGAGGGCTTGCCCGGGAAGGTTCATCTTCACAGGGGAGCCTCTACCGTAGAGGGGATCCCCCACTAAAGGCCACCCCAGATGTGCTGCGTGCACCCGAATCTGGTGGGTGCGTCCGGTGTCTAGGTGAAATTCCACAAGGGCACAGTGGCGAAAGCGTTCTTGAACCTGCCAGTGAGTTGTGGCAATGCGTCCTTTGGGGAGTGAGACAACGGCCATTTTTTTGCGATCGCGCTCATGGCGACCGATGGGAGCAGTAATGCTGCCCGTTTCGGTGCTGGGTTGTCCATAGACCACGCCGAGGTAGTGCCGCTGCATTTGGCGGGATTTGAGTTGGGCTTGTAGATGATGGAGGGCGGCCTCGGTTTTAGCTACTACCATTGCCCCTGAGGTATCTTTATCGAGGCGATGGACAATGCCTGGCCGCTTGATGCCGCCAATCCCAGCCAAATCGGGACAGTGCGCCAACAGACCATGCACTAGGGTACCGTGGGGATGACCCGGTGCTGGATGCACGACTAGACCTACCGGCTTATTGAGGATCAGCAGATCGCTATCCTCGTAGAGAATGTCTAAGGGGAGCGCTTCCGGCTCAAGCGCTAGGGGTTCTGGCTCCGGCAGGGTAATTTCTAAGACGTCTCCGCCACTGAGGGGGTGGTTTTTGCGATCGCAGATGCGGTGATTAATGCGTACCTGCCCCTGCTGAATGAGTTGTTGCCAGCGGGAGCGGGAGAGTTGCGGCTGGTGCTGGGCTAAAAATGTATCGAGGCGATCGCCCCCCTGTTCAACCGTGAGGGTTAGGGTTGTGGCCATGCCTAGAATTAAACAAGGGTGTGCCCCAACGCCAAGCCAACCACTAGCATTCCCAAAACTAAAAAGGGCTGAGCACTGGCTTGGTACTTGACATCATTTTTTAGGGGATCCCGCAGAAAGTACATATCCTGAAAGACAATTTGCGGAATCACCAGCAGAATTAAAATCACGGCGTAGAGATTCGCGTGCAAGGCTATAAGGTAACCCGCAATCCCCAACTGAAAAATATCAATCATCAGGACACAAATCCACGCCGCTGTGCCCACCCCAAACATTACCGGCAGGGAAGCCAATCCCAGTTGGCGATCGCCCTCGACACTTTTGAAATCATTGACAATGGCAATGCCCAACCCCGCCAAACTATAAATCAGGGTCAGTACCACAATCGTTGGTGTTAATTCACCAAAAAGGGCATGACCCGCCCACCACGGCAGAGCAATGTAACTGGCTCCCAAGGCATAGTTCCCCAGCCAGCCATTTTTCTTCAGCTTGAGGGGGGGCGCGGAATAGATGTAGGCCAGAAACCCACCAAGCAGGGCAATTTTTGTGACGGGCAAGGTGGGATGATTCGCCCATACATCCAAGAGTACAGCCAACCCCAAACCTGCCACTACCAGAAAAATAATCTGGGCACGCACTTGGTTAAGGGAAATAGCACCTGAAGGAATTGGGCGGTACGGCTCATTAATGGCATCGATCTCGCGATCGTAATAGTCGTTGAGGGTTTGGGTATAGCCCGCCATCAACGGCCCAGAGAGCAACATACAGGTTGCCGCCTTCAAAATATCTTCAAGGCTCCACGTAAAGCCACCGGAGGAGGCCGCCCCACACACCACCCCCCAGATTAGAGGAATCCAGGTAATGGGTTTCATTAACTGGAGGCGAATTTTCCAGATATTGGTTTCTCCGCTTTTGGCACCCTTCATGCCCAAAAGTTGCCGCGCCGCTGCCGCGGTCTCTACTGCCGGTGTGGTTGAATCAGGGGTGTCCGTCATAGCGTTTCTTGCCCAGCATTACGTAAATGATTATAAAGCGCAGTGGCAGGTTCCCCAGAGTATGGCTCAAAACCTGAGCTACGGTACAGGCAACACGCTTGGTACTCAGAAGGGGGCATGGATGTCAGATGTCGTTTCAACAACACCTCGCCGCTTCAACTCAGTGTTTCAGCGTCTTATGACCATTCACTGGTGGATGGCGGCGGCTTATCTGCTGCTGTATTTTGGGGGGGTGGTCATGGCACGCTTACCCCGTACCCCAATTCGCAACGCGATGTACGATGTCCTTGACATCCTCCCTTCCCTTCGCTGCGCTCAGGAAGGGGATTCCATCGTCGCCGATGAAGGTTCCTGCTTCAACACCGCAATACACCACCTCTGTGTCTGCGGGGCAATCCAAGGACGTAAGTGCTGTCGTAGAACCAGTAACCAGAATCCCCCAGTTTTAGCTGCGCGGAGTATGTCAAGATGCTGAGGGGGCACCCTAGGTCATTGGGCAATATAGGAGGTGTCTGCTAGGGGCACATGAACGGGCTGTACCCGCCAAATGTCTTCGCAGTACTCACGAATGGCGCGATCGCTGGAGAACTTACCCATGCGTGCTACGTTCAGAATTGACATTTTCACCCACTGTTTTTGGTCGCGATAGAGGCGCGTAGCCTGCTCTTGGCAGTCGACATAGCTTTGGTAATCTGCCAGTAGGCAGTAGCGATCGTTTTGCCATAGGTGCTCAACAATGGGGCGAAATAGCTCTGTATCGCCGTGGGAAAAGTGACCACAACTGATGAGATCCAGCACTCGCTTGAGCATGGGGTTATTGTTGGCAATCTCCCATGGCCGATAGCCGTTGCGCCAGATCTCCTGTAGCTGTTCAACGGTATTGCCAAAGAGGAAGAAGTTTTCAGCCCCCACTTCTTCACGAATTTCGACATTGGCGCCATCGAGGGTACCAATGGTCAGCGCACCATTGAGGGCAAATTTCATGTTGCCAGTGCCTGAGGCTTCATAGCCCGCCGTGGAAATTTGCTCAGAGAGATCGGCAGCCGGATACACTCGCTGACCACAGGTAACGTTATAGTCTGGCAAAAAGACGACCTTCAGGCGATCGGCCACTGTCGGATCGGTGTTGACCACCTCTGCTACAGAGTTAACGAGTTTAATAATCAGCTTGGCCTTGTAGTAACCGGGAGCCGCCTTGCCGCCAAAGATAAATGTGTGCGGTGTAATGTCGAGGTTCGGATAATCTTTGAGGCGTTGGTAAAGAGTAATGATATTGAGAACGCACAGGTGTTGCCGCTTATACTCGTGAATGCGTTTCACCAAAATATCAAAAATCGAACTGGGGTCAACGCTAATACCCACCCGCTGCTGAATATACTCGGCTAGGCGCACTTTGTTTTTGTGTTTGACCGCGTGCCACTCGGCGGCAAACCCTGCATCCTCGGCAAGAGGTTCAAGCCGCCGCAGTTGATCGAGGTGCTTAATCCAATCCTCACCAATATGGTTACTGATCAGTCGGGTTAGCCCCGGATTACTCAGCACCATCCAGCGACGGGGGGTTACCCCATTGGTTTTATTGGAAAACTTTTCAGGGGTGAGTTCGTAAAAGTCTCGCAGTACTGTTTGTTTAAGCAGTTCTGAGTGCAGGGCTGCCACCCCATTGATGGCATGGCTCCCCACACAGGCTAAGTTGGCCATGCGCACATAGCGGCACTCACTTTCATCAATAATCGAAAGCCGCGCTAATCGCTCCTGATCACCGGGATAGGCAAGCCGCACCTGATCAAGAAACCGCTGGTTAATTTCGTAGATAATTTGCAGGTGCCGTGGCAGCAGAGACCCAAAGAGGGGGAGTGGCCATTTTTCAAGGGCTTCTGGCAGTAAGGTGTGGTTAGTATAGGCAAAGGTTTGGCGGGTAATATCCCACGCTGTGTCCCAAGGTAGCAGGTGCTCATCCACCAATAGGCGCATTAGCTCCGCCACGGAGATGGCTGGGTGGGTATCGTTCAGCTGGACGGTGAACTTGTGATGGAAACGGGTTAAATCTGAGGAGCACTGTAAATAGAGCCGGATCATGTCCTGAAGGGCACAGGAGCACAAGAAATACTGCTGCATCAGGCGCAGTTCTTTGCCTTGGAGTTGCTCGTCGTTGGGGTAAAGCACTTTGGTGATGTTTTCTGAGGCAATTTTCTCGTTCACCGCCCCGTAATAGTCACCGGTGTTAAAGGCTTGGAAGTCAAAGGATTCAATGGCCTCTGCCCGCCACAGCCGCAGCAGGTTGGCGGTGTTGACTTTATAGCCGAGAATGGGGGTATCGTAGGCAATTCCCTGCACCATCTGATGGGGTTGCCAAACGACGCGGTAGCGCCCCTGATCGTCGGTGTAGCTGTAGGTGGAGCCACCAAACTTAACTGGCAGAGTGATTTCAGGGCGGGCAATTTCCCACGGATTACCGTAGCGTAACCACTTGTCGGTGATTTCTACTTGCCAACCATCGCGGATTTCTTGGTCAAAGATGCCATACTCGTAGCGAATACCATAGCCAATGGCCGGAATTTCTAGGGTGGCTAATGAGTCCATATAACAGGCGGCAAGGCGACCCAACCCCCCGTTCCCAAGTCCGGGTTCTTCTTCTTGCTCGAGGAGTACGTTGAGATCTAGGCCTGTTTGCTGCATGGCTTCGGCAACGGCATCGTACAACCCCAAGTTAATGAGGTTGTTACCAAGGTGCGGGCCAAGCAAGAATTCTGCCGAGAGGTAGCAAACGGTGCGACTGAATTGATCGCGATAGGTTTTGGCAGAGTTGAGCCAGCGCAAGAGGAGGCGATCGCGCACAGTGTAGGCAAGGGCAAGGTAATGATCATTTTTTGTGGCAACTTCTGGAAACCGTCCTTGCACAAAGAACAGGTTATCCATGAAGGCGCGGCGCAATGTTTCAACACTTGTACCGGTGCGATCGTCTTCTGTGAGCACCGTCGGGCAACCAGGTGGAATTAAACTGGTCATTGTGGGAATCCTCGCAAACTACGCGGTGAATAATCGGCTCTTGCCTTAGTTCTACCGCGATTGTTCTAGCTTCCCAGACAAGTACAGGATCTCTTTACCTTAATTAGGGTTGGGATTGGCCAAGGGTCATTGCTCAGGGCACACCCCTACTCAGGCAAGTACAACGTGAACAAGAAAGGAACAAGAAAGTCATTATCCCATCTTGGGTTGAGTTGTTTTGCTGTCTTCGCTCCCTTAGAAGCGTCTTGGGCGAGCAAGTTCAGGAGTCTGCGTTTGCCCTAGGGCGATCGCCGGATTTGGTGACAGTTCCACAGCCCAAACCCTAACCAAAACAGGAGCAGCAGCGTCGTTAACAAGAGTACAGGCACCACGCCAACATTGCGAATTAAGATGGGAGCCGCAGCGGTAAACAACCCTCCCCCCACAATGGGTTCAAAAAGAATTTGCTTATAGGCAAAGCTTTCTAAGGCTCCCGATTGATTATGGGGATCCACCATGCGAATTAGCAGCAGCCCCGTTGAGGTCACCCCCATTGACTGCCCCATATCACCAATGCCGCGCTCAAACCAGAAGACGGGTAAAATACGTGGCCCCAAGTAGAGCATCACAAACAGGTTCCAGAAGATACCGCCAAAACTCAAGACTAGAAACGGTAATAGATTTTCGCCAATAGCGGCAAGGGAGAGCGTCGCCAAGGCCGTTATAATCGTGACATCTAAGGCCACCCCACCAATATGGTTGATGAGGGGGCGGCTAATGAGGTATGGCTTGCGTAATCGCACCAGCAGCACCTGCACGAGAATTCCACCAATCAAGGCAAGGGGAAAGAGTGGCACATAGGGCATTAAGGTCAGACCCGTTTGCCCCCAGGTCAATCTCTCTAGCCAGCGCAGGGCTTCTAGGATGAGCCAGCCCACAATAATCGCCAGCCCGACAAAGCAAAAGTTCAATGACAACGGATCAATGAGCAGATTCCGCCGAAGTTGTTGCCGTGCCACTCGGGTTTCGGGATCATCGTGAGGGTGTGGATCCTCAAGATCGGTTTCAGTAGGGGCGATCGCCCCGGCCACCTGTAACCGATTCGTCCGTCGTGCCCAGTTAATGAGTACCACCCCAGCGACGACTCCAGACACCAGTCCCACAGTGGCCAACCCCAGCGCCATATCTGCCCCTGCAGCAAAATTGAGCGCTGTAAAAGTTTCTGCCATCCCCGCAGCAGTGCCGTGCCCCCCCTCAAAGGCAACTTCAATGAGTGCCCCCGCAATCGGATCGACCTGAAACAGGGGAACAAGGATCACCAGCGTCAAGCCCAACCCCACCACGTACTGCCCCCAGGCCAAAATCTGGCCAAAGGCCACCTGGGGTGAGGCTTTTTGCCAAATCTCGCGGGGACTGGGGATGACCTCCCCAAGGAATAAGCAGGCAAAGACAATATTAATGAAAATGCTGGGGGACTGCCGCCACACCTCTCGGATATCCTCGGCAAAAATGCCATTCACCCATGCTGAATCGGGACTGATTCGTCCAGCGATCGCCCCCAGCA
The DNA here is from genome assembly GCF_022698185.1 of Synechococcus sp. PCC 6717. NCBI lineage: Bacteria > Bacillati > Cyanobacteriota > Cyanophyceae > Synechococcales > Synechococcaceae > Synechococcus > Synechococcus sp. PCC 6717. Next base: position 13,644 of record NZ_JAKLTV010000036.1, read on the forward strand.
CCGCAGGGCCAAGTAGCAACCCAATCACCCCAGCAATAACGGAACTAGGCATATAGAGCGACTGCATCAACGGCCAGCGTTGGCGCACTATTCGCCCCAGCAGCAACAATACACCGAGAAAAATAAATGCCCAAAAAACCGTAATTAACTTAAACATCGTGTCAAGCTAAGGAATTGTCGCCATAATAGAATGCTGAGCACTGCTAATCAATGACTTAGACCTAGGGAGGGAGGATGGACTGTATTCCCGTGATCTTGTCGGGGGGATCGGGCAGTCGCCTGTGGCCGCTGTCTCGCCAGACTCACCCCAAGCAGTTTATAGCCTTAACCAGCGATGGCAGCAGCCTCCTCCAGCAAACATGGCAGCGGTTGCAAGGGTTAGCCACTGTCCAGCCTCCCCTGATTATTGCCAATGAAAACCATCGCTTTTTGGTGGCGGAGCAGTTCCAGCAATTAGGAGTCACGCCAACCCAAATTTTGTTGGAACCGGTGGGACGCAATACGGCACCGGCCATTGCGATCGCCGCCCTTTACATCACAGATATTTTAGAAACCGATGCCCTACTGTTGGTGCTGCCAGCGGATCACTTGATCCAAGATGTTGCAGCATTCCAACAAAGCCTTGAGTGGGCAATGGCACCCGCCCTAGCAGACTGGTTAGTCACCTTTGGCATTACCCCTACCCGTCCCCACACCGGCTATGGCTACATTTGCTGTGGTGAGCCGCTACCGGAACCCCACGCCCACCGCGTCACCAAGTTTGTCGAAAAGCCCGATGGAGCCACTGCCGAGGCGTACGTGCAGGCCGGAAATTACCTGTGGAATAGCGGTATATTCCTCTTCCGTGCCCAAACGTTTTTAGAGCAGCTAGGGCAACAACAACCACAGATTTTGCAGCAGTGTCGCCTTGCCCTCCAGCATGGACGGCAGGATTTAGACTTTACCCGTCTTGCCCAAGAGCCGTTTAGCCAATGTCCCAGTATTTCTGTGGACTATGCGGTTATGGAGCGGACAACCAAAGCGGCGACTGTTCCCCTTGAATGCGGCTGGAGTGATGTCGGGTCGTGGTCGAGCCTCTGGGAGGTAACCCCCAAAGATGAATTGGGTAACAGTTGTCGGGGAGATGTTCTCACCTACGGCAGCAAAAACTGTTTTGTGCACAGTCAGCATCGCCTTGTCACCCTCCTTGGGGTAGAGAACTTGATTGTTGTGGAAACCACCGATGCAGTTCTTATTGCGCAGCAGGAGGCATCTCAGGACGTTAAGCACTTAGTTGAGGAATTACAGCGCCTTGAGCGCCCTGAAGTTCACTCCCACCGGCTGGTATATCGTCCATGGGGTGCCTACGATTCTATTGATCATGGTCATCGCTTTCAGGTGAAGCGGATTACCGTCAAACCCGGTGCCAGCCTATCCCTACAGCAGCACCACCACCGCGCCGAGCACTGGATTGTGGTGAGTGGCACAGCGGAAGTAACCTGTGACGGCAAAACCTTTTTGCTGACTGAAAATGAGTCCACCTATATTCCTATTGGTGCCATTCACCGTTTGGCGAATCCTGGCAAGATTCCCCTTGAAATGATCGAAGTGCAATCCGGAGCCTACCTTGGCGAAGATGATATTGTCCGCTTTGAGGATCAGTACGGTCGCCTACCATAGCGCTAGAAGTAACTGTTGGCAACGGAGAGAGAGGGATTCGAACCCTCGGATAGGAGTTACCTGCCTATCAACAGATTAGCAATCTGCCGCTTTCGACCACTCAGCCATCTCTCCCCTAAGGAGCTTTCTTTATTGTAGATCAAAAATCTGCCGTTCAGCATAGGTCGCAGGAGTCTGTGCTGCTAAAGACTTAGGGCTACACGATACGGTGATTCCCCCCACAGGGGTGGGAACAACGCTCTAAGCCGCTCCTCCAATTTGTTTCAAGGGATTATGAGGCGTTCATAATGGTGGGGCGATCGCCACCGCAACAGGTTCGTCATGGGTTGCTGGAGCAATTCTGAAGGCAGGCCAAGGGCATGGCGGGGCTGAACGGTTGCTAACCGCAGGGCACTTTCAAACCCACACACGCCCCAGTCCATCAAGCGTCCTACCATGGCCAGCAGGGGAACGGTGGTGCCGCACAGCGTCCCATCTTCAAGGCGAGCCGTACCCTCTTTAACCTGAATCTGGCGGTTATCCCACGGATAAACCCCATCCCCCAGCCCTAGGGGTGCAAGGGCATCACTCACCAGAAACAGGCGATCGCCCGCGCACTCATAGAGCACCTTTAGCATTAAGGGGTGCACATGAATGCCATCGGCAATCACACCACACCACACACGTGGATTGACAAGTGCTGCCGCCAATAGTCCCGGCTCCCGGTGATGCAATGGCGGCATGGCATTAAAGGCATGGGTCACCATGGTGGCTCCTGTGGCAAAGGCTGCCTCTGCTTCCGCCGCAGTGGCAAGGGAGTGTCCTACACTGACAGTGATGTTTAGGGAGTGCAAATAGGAGAGCACGCTACCGCTGGCATCTAGTTCCGGGGCAAGGGTCACGATGGCAACAGCACTGCTGAAGGAACCAAGCACCTGCTGAAGCGCTTCAAGGGTGAGGGGCTGTAAATAGGCTGGCGGATGGGCACCGCACTTCGCCGGATTAAGAAATGGCCCTTCTAAATGCACCCCCAGAATATGGGCGCTCGGCTGGTTTGTAGGGGGTTGAAACTGGCTAATCGCTGCCAAGGCACGATGAATATCTGTTAAGGGAGCCGTGACAATAGTGGGTGCGTAGGCATCAATCCCTTGCTGCCAGAGATAGGCACTAATTTTTTCGAGGGGTTCAGGGGTTGTCAGCCACGGAAACGGGTAGCCCAACGCCCCATTAATTTGCAGATCAACGCCTCCCAAGGACAGGTAATCGCCCTGAAAGTCAATCACCTCCGGTGTGCCCGGCGGAATTAAATCGATGCCGATATCTGTAATGCGGCCTGCAGATAATTTAACTTGCTGTAGGCGATCGCACCCAGGAATACGCACGCGATCCAGCCATTGTGAAGAGGCATTCATCATGGGGTGGCTTGCAGATCGGGGCGTTCTTCCGGCACAATTGCTCCGGCCACCGGACAAACTTGCAGACAAATGCCACAGTCGATACAGGTTGCAAAATCAATCCAGAACCAATTGGTTCCCTTGGCATTCTTGCCCGGCCCTTCGTGAATACAGGCAACTGGGCAGGCTTCAACGCAATCGGCAATCCCTTCGCAGGTGTTGGTAACAATCGTATGCGCCACAGTGTGCTCCTCAGTGAGAGAGTTGGCAGGTCTCTTTAGGACTTGTAACATATTTGCTGCCCCCCTGAAATTGGGATATGCCCCCATCCCTTAGCTGAGCCGCTGCATAGGCCGGTTAGGACAGTCCAGCAATGGTCTCTGTGGGTATGAAGGGCTAAGCGGCAGCAAAGCTGAACGCACGAACAAGGATTACTTTCTGCAGCTGATTACCCCTAACATTGACTTCTCTCCTCCTTGAAAGAGAGGAGATTCCCAAAGGATGCTACGCAACGGGCTGAAGCCGCGTTGCTTCGCTTTTCCCTTGAGCTGTCACCCACAACTTAATGCGGGTGGGGGCAGTCAAAGACCCCCTACTCACCTCAAGCATTTCTGCTATTGGGACTACGTTTATGTTTCGGTTCGCGCTTYCGCSYTTTTCAACACTAGCCAATTCGATACGCTCAACATCCTGCCATTGCTTGCAGTGGTTTAGGCTTGCCGCCAAAGCGGTAGTGACTTACTTAGATCGGAAGA
>NZ_JAKLTV010000037.1:0-20724 GCF_022698185.1 Synechococcus sp. PCC 6717
AGACGTGGAAAGTAGACGTATCAACTACGCGAAGAAACATCCTAGTACGGAGAAATCCCGGCACGTAAGTCACTACCGCTTTGGCGGCAAGCCTAAACCACTGCAAGCAATGGTTTAGGCTTGCCGCCAAAGCGGTAGTGACTTACGTGCCGGGATTTCTCCGTACTAGGATGTTTCTTCGCGTAGTTGATACGTCTACTTTCCACGTCTATAGTTTAACACATAGAGAGGGCTAAAGCCCCCTGAGTTGGCTGTATCCCCTCGCTAAAGCGGAGGGGTTTTAGCCCGCCCACATCACTCCTATAAGCGATATGCGGATTCTGTTTATTGATCCAATTTCTTGGGACTATACCCTACAAACCCCCTACGAGCGCCCTTTAGGGGGATCCCAATCAGCCCTTTGCTATTTGGCAGATCACCTGAGCCAGCGGGGGCATCAAATCTCGTTATTTAAATTTAACAATGTGCCGCACATCGAAATTGTCCGGGGAGTGCCCCATTTCCCCCTCTCATTACTGACAGCCGAATTTTTAGAGTACCTCAACCCCGAGGTGGCAATCCTCCTAAACCGTGGCTTTGGCAATCAGGATCTGCGCGCCATGCTTCCCCCCGCCACCCGCTTAGTGCTGTGGACTCAGCACGCCTACAATCAGCCGGCGGTGGCCCCTCTCCGAGACCCCCAAGAACAAGCCCTTTACGATCACGTTGTCCTCATCAGTGACTGGCAACGGCAAACCTACATCGAGCACTTCCAACTGCCCCCTAACAAAATAACTATCCTGCGCAATGCCATTGCCCCCTGCTTTGAAAACCTATTTGCGGATAGCGACAGCATTCTTGCCCACAAAACCCCACACCTCACCCTTGCCTACACCAGCACTCCGTTCCGCGGTCTGAACCTGCTGTTGGAGGTGATGCCCCAAATTCACGCTGCCCATCCAACGGCTATGCTGAACGTCTATTCCAGCATGAAAGTCTATCATCAGACCGATGAGGATGATAAGTATGCCGATCTCTATCAACGCTGTCAGGCGTTGCCTGGGGTCAACTACATTGGCTCACTCCCCCAACCCGACCTCGTTCAAGCCCTTCGAACCACCACTATCTGGGCCTATCCCAACACCTTTGCCGAAACCTCCTGCATTGCGGCGCTTGAAGCCATGGCTAGCGGCTGCTATCTCATTACCAGTGCCTTTGGGGCTTTGCCTGAAACCACCGCTGGTTTTGCAGACCTCATTCCCTATCCCCAAGATACAGCTGCTTACCTCAGTGCCTATGGGCACGCCTTGCATCGCGCCCTAGACCGATTTAGCCAGCCCGAGCACTGGCCAGCCCTCGAAGACCACCTCCGCGCCCAAGTGACCTATATCCACCAACATTGCACCTGGTCGCTACGGGCCCAAGAGTGGGAGGCATTTCTCACGTCTCTAGTGAGTCCAACGCTCTCTATTGCTGCTTTGCCCCGTTGGCAAGCACGACTCCGTGACTATCTCCAACAGCGCCGCTATGCCGAGGTCATCACCCTCTGCGACACCCTCAGTGAACAGTTTCCCACTGCTCACTGCTGGCTGGCCTATCAGGGGGCGGCCTATGTTCTTCAAGCCCAAGAGGCCGAAGCCCAGCTTCTCTGGTCGGTGTATCTGAGTGAGTTTGATGCCGCAGAGCAAGAAGAGATTAGTACAGATTGGGCGAACTGCCTCCTAGAGCTAGCTGGAGTACCCTCATTGACCATTGACATGCAGTTTGCGCTCACCAGCTATGCCTACGAATTTGCGGCCACGCCTCGGAACGGCCTGCAATTGTTGTATCGTTCTTTACAACTTGGGTTACCAGAGCCTGACATCCAAGATCTTCTCAGTCAACTCCTGGGCGTACTCTCTCAGCCTTTAGAGATAACTCCCTCAGACACAGATACCCTGATAGCTAGCATCAAGGCGTTGCTCAAAAACTACAGTGATCTTGCGGAAGTTCCCTTGTTTGTCAAGGCGCTGAGTGGCCATGCCGAACTCCGCCCCCTGCTGGAAACATTACTCTTTGAGCACCTCAATAATGACCCCGCTAAATTTGCCTCTCGTCTTGCTGAACCTTATCTGGAGCTTGCTACAAAACAATGGGGGCTGTACGAGTTTCTCTCGCGAGTGTGTGCCAAAGGCAAAGTACCTGAGTTAGCCTTGCACTGCGCCAATCGGCTCTTTGACTTTCCAGCCACCCCCCTACGCCAAGACATGAGTGTGACAGCGAAACTCCATGTGTTGCAAACCTTTAAGTACGATCTCAGCTATGCCCAAACGGTGAAGGCTCTCTATCAGGAATGGCTGGAGGGGTCTCAAGACAGCAACCATTACCTAGCGGAGCAGACCCAACAGCAGGCCATAGATTTTGGCAGTATTTTCTATGCCATTGCTTCTTATTTTCATCTGTGTCATCAGGTGGATCAACCCGCCCAGATCAAACCCATCTACAACGATCGCAATCGTATTTTTCACGATTATGGCCGTTACCTATTGCCTGTTGAACCGTACTATAAACCCTCGCAGCCACAACAGACTCTACCTAGCAACTCCTCCAAAATAAGGGTTGGCTTTATTGGTAGTTGTTTCTTTGAGCATCCCGCTAGCCATCAAATCCGTGCCTTTATTCGTTTGTGTGATCGAGGGCGGTTTGAACTGTTTGCCTATAACCCTTGGTCTCGCACCGCAAAGGCCGATCGCCTCGCTGAGTGGTTTGAGGCCACCTTTACTCAATTTCGCAAATGTGACATCAATGCTGGTGAGATTGCCCAACAAATTTACGAGGATCGCATCGATCTACTCATTGATCTCGATAGCTGCACTAGCGATATTACCTTTCAGCTCTTGAGCCTCAAACCAGCGCCAGTCCAAGCAACATGGGTGGGGTTTGATGCCATTGGCCTCCCCACAGTGGACTACTTCATTGCTGATCCCTATATCCTCCCTGATGGTGCCCAAGCGTGGTACACCGAAACTCTGTGGCGACTCCCCCATTGCTACTTATCGTTGGATGGCTATGATGTTGCTAATAAAACTAGTATCCGTAAGCACCTTGGCCTTGGCGATGACACTGTTGTGTTTCTGTGTGCCCAGCGTGCCAGCAAAATTCAACCAGAGATGCTAAAACTTCAGCTAGCGATTGTTGCTGCGGTCAAAAATGCTGTCTTGGTCATTAAATACCATCAGAGCAGTACCCTCTTTGAGCAGTGGTGTCGGGATGTTGCCTCCGCCGAGGGCTTTGACCTTAGTAAGCTGCATTTTTTAACCTCTGATGTCCCCGAAGTACACCGCGCGAATCTCTACGATGTGGATGTGGTGCTGGATACTTATCCCTATACGGGTGGTGCGATGAGCCTCGAAGCCCTATGGCTAGAAGTGCCCATTGTCACGAAAGTGGGGCAACAGTTTGTGGCTCGCCATACCTACACCTTTCTCAAAAATGTTGGGGTCACGGACGGAATTGCCCTCAGCGATGAGGAATACGTCAACTGGGGAATCCGTATGGGCACTGAGCCGGAGCTACGCCGCCATGTCTGCTGGCAACTCCGCCAAGCTAAGCGTAGCGCTCCCCTGTGGAATCCGCAGCAGCATGCCCGTGAGATGGAGCAAGCTCTCACAGCAATGGTTAACCGCTATCGTAGTGGCGATTTAGTGGTTCCGCTAGGCCATCACGTCGGTGCCTGACCTTAGACAATAATTTGCGCCTTACATCCCTGCCCTAAAGTGCAGGGCTTTACGGTGTTTTTTGATAATGTTAAGTTTCTATAATGTTAAGGAAAAGGAATATCAATGTTAAGGAAAAGGAATATCTTGCCGTCGTGCCCGCTATGCTTGCTCGCATTCGCCAATTGGCTGCTAGTCTTACGCCTCGCTTGATTGACATTCGCCGACACCTGCACCGCTACCCAGAACTCAGTGGCGAAGAGCATCAAACCGCAGCTTATGTGGCAGGGGTGCTGTCTTCTGCGGGCTTGACCATACAGCAGAATGTGGGGCGTGTGGGGGTTGTGGCGGAACTGGCTGGCGCAACCGGTGAAGACCGTATCATTGCCCTGCGCACGGATATGGATGCACTGCCCATTCAGGAGCGCACTAACCTAGACTTTAGCTCGAAGCATCCGGGGGTGATGCACGCCTGTGGTCACGATGTTCACACTACCGTTGGCTTAGGAACAGCAATGGTTTTGGCGGCTCTCAAAGATGAATTGCCCGGGTCGGTACGTTTTATTTTCCAGCCAGCGGAAGAAATTGCCCAAGGGGCAAGTTGGATGATTGCCGATGGCGTCATGAAGGACGTGAGTGCCATTCTTTCCCTACATGTGTTTCCTAGTATTGCGGCTGGGGAGGTGGCGGTTCGCTATGGTGCCCTTACGGCTGCTGCTGATGATCTCGAGTTGACGATTTTAGGGGAGTCGGGGCATGGAGCACGTCCCCACGAAGCGGTGGATGCAATTTGGATCGCGGCACAGGTGATCAGTGCGCTGCAACAGGCGATTAGCCGCACTCAAAACCCATTGCGGCCGGTGGTACTCACCTTTGGCAAAATTTACGGCGGCCGTGCCCCCAATGTGATTGCCGATCAGGTGACGTTGCAGGGAACGGTGCGATCGCTCCATCCTGAAACTCGCAACAACCTGCCAACGTGGATTGAACAGATTGTGGCGAATGTGTGTAATGCCTACGGTGCCCGCTACAAGCTGCACTATCGCCGAGGGGTGCCGGGGGTCGAAAATACGCCTTACCTGTCGCAGCTACTGGCGGAGGCCGCCACTGATGTGGTAGGGTCGGCTCACGTCCACATTTTGCCGGAGCCGTCCCTTGGGGCGGAGGATTTTGCACTGTACCTTGAACACGCTCCGGGAGCAATGTTTCGGCTTGGGGTTGGTTTTCGCGATCGCCCCAACTATCCCTTGCACCACCCAGAGTTTGATGTAGATGAGCAAGCTATTCCCGTGGGGGTGATGACCTTAGCCCATGCCATCTGCCGCTATTGGCAACTTCCCTATTGATTGCGGCAAGTGTGCTGCACCAGTTGGCCGTAGTCTAGCTTCAGGAGTTGGTCAGCCACATCAAAGTAGCGATCGTCATGGCTAATGACAAATACGGTTTTGCCCTGTGCCTTTAGCTCCGGTAGCAGTTGGCGGTAAAAAATATCGCGAAAGACGGGATCTTGATCCGCCGCCCATTCATCAAAGAGATAGGCGGGGCGATCGTCGAGATAGGCCATCAGTAGCCCGAGGCGTTTGCGCTCGCCTTGAGAGAGGGACGTGGTAGAAAAGCGATTGCCCTCAAGCCGGACTTTATGACTCAGGCGTAACTTATCGAGGTAGTAGGGCACCACTGCTAAGCGGTCTGGAGAATCCAGGCCCAAGAGCCGATCAAATAAATAAAAGTCACTGAAGACCGCGCTAAAGTGCTGCCGATACCATTCATAGTCGTTGGGAGTCAGGCAATAATCATCCACCCAGATCTCGCCTTGATCCGGCACGTAAAGGCCAGTAATAATCTTGGCTAGGGTAGATTTGCCACTGCCATTGCCCCCCACAATAAAAATTAGCTCGCCAGCCTGTGCTTTTAGACTGAGCGGGCCAAGGGTAAAGGTCACTGGCTCATCCTCATGGCTGCCGCGGTACTGATGGCGAATGTTTTGCAAGCGCAGCCTCTGCCAGCCCAAGGGCATGAAGTCAGCACTGGCATCAGGATCTTGCTGTGGTTCCCCCAAGCTCAGTTGCAAAGATTCCACTTTTTTGAGGGCAACGCTGGCACGACTAAAAATAGGAATGGCATCAATCACCTGCTGCATCGGCAGCATCAGGTAAATAATAGTTAGGACATAGCCGGAGAGCACCGTCGGCGTTGCTCCCAGCAGGTGCGGCAACGTAAACAGGAAGAAGCCAATGGTGACGAAGAGCAATAACTGCCCCCAACTGGCGGCAATGGCAAAGACCATATACCCTAATTGGTTTTGCTGTCGCGTTTGCTGGGCGGTGGGTTCTAGTTCTTGATGCAGAAATGCCAGCCGTCGCCGCCGATTGAGCTTTAGTTCTTTTACCCCCTCGGTGAGGCTACGAAAATGCTGAAACAGCCGATCCTGTTCGCTGCGCGCTTGCTCGAGAAACTGCCGGGCTTTTCCCGCCAGAACCATGTAGCTACCTGCACCAATGCCAATTAAAGCAACTAGAGCAAAAAATAGGGGCGGTGACAACCAACCCATATAGATTAAACAGCCACACACAATCGCCACGGCATTAAAGAGATTGGGCAACACTGAAAACGATCGGGCGACCGCATCTACGTCTTCTGTAAGAGTTGCTAGCAGTTGCGGCTGGCCAATGGCTTCGAGTTGGCGCAGGGGAGAGGCTAAAATTTGCCGTCCAAGGAGTAAGCGCATTTCATAGACGGCTTGTTGGGCTGCGCGCACTAGCAAGACCTGAGAGGCGAAGTGAGTCAGCAGTAGAAGCCCCCCCAACACCATAAACCCCCACGGCAATAGCGGTTGTAACGATGGGGTTCCCTGGAGGGTGGCATTAATCAGGGCAATGAGGCCGGCGGTACTCCCCCCGTTGAGGAGTCCAGCAAAAGCTGCTCCCGCGACGGTTGGCCATGCGGCCTGAAGCAGAATACGAAACAGCTTCACGAGTCAGTTTCATCCTCAGGGGCTGCGGCAGGCGGGGTATCGCTATCCAAATCTAGCTTGGGAATAAACCTGGGGCGATCGGCATTTTCCCAGCCCGGCGGGCGCTTGGAGTTGTACCATGCCACCAAGCCAATACTGACCGCTGCAATCAATCCCAGAATGAGCACTCCATAAAACGGAACAAAATTTCCAGCCCCGACGGTAAAACCCGTGGCCAATAACTGCATGTGGATTCCCCTAGCTTGAAGGTGATTCTGTGTAGAACAACACTATACAACGATGGAGGCAAGAGAGAGTCAATTTTCAGCGATGGGCAGCATGTTTGTCTCTGGTGTGGTTAAGCAGGCTTTGAGGGCTTGGGCGAGGGCGATCGCCGAGGGGTAGCGGTCTGGCAGCAGGGGCGCAGTCGCCCGGTGAATGACCCGTTTCAGGGCTTCGGGAATCTCTGGGCGATTGCTGACATCCAAGCGGTGTAACCCCTCGCAATGACGGTAAAAGCGAATGGGGCTATCCCCCAACAGCAGGAAGGCGAGGGTGGCTCCTACGGCAAATAAATCGGACTGCACGACCGGTTGACCCATCATTTGTTCTGGCGCACTATACCCTTCCACGGCAATGCGGGTACCACCGGGAGAATGCCCAAGTTCCTTCACCGCCCCAAAATCAATGAGAACAATCTGGTTATCGCGAGAGCGCACTAATAGGTTACTGGGTTTGAGATCGCGGTGGATAACCGGTGGCTCCTGATTGTGGAGGTAGTCGAGCACGCCACAGGTTTGTATCATCCACTGAATGGCTTGGGGGACTGGAACGGTGCCATTGCGGAGTACCCAGCGCTCTAGGTCTAGGCCATGGATCAGCTCCATGACTAAATAGCTTTTGCCATTTTCAATAAAAAAATCATAAAAGCGGGGAATACCGGCATGGTCTAACATTTGCAGAATGCGTCCTTCCCGCTCAAACAGTTCTTGGGCTTTTTCATGATCTGCCATGTCTGCCCTGAGTTCCTTGAGCACGCGCACTTCAGGCACTTTAGTTCCAAATCCACCGGTAGCTCGTGCCTCGCAGGCAAGGTAGGTGGTGCCAATCCCCCCCTGCCCCAGCAGCCGCAAGATATGGTAATTGCGAACGGTACGCTGAATATTGAGCGGCTCTCCACAGTGAATACAAAATAAGTTTCCGGGCATATTGCCGGCATGGGTGCACTCACTCAGAGTGGCAGTACTGCGGCGAAAGGTTTGTTCGTTAAACTGCAGAATTGGCCCTGTCGGACCTAACTGAATCAGGCTGCCGTGGGCCAGTTTGCTTTCATCCACTAAGCGACCATCCACAAAGGTGCCGATCGCCCCCACGCTTTTCAGATACCAACGACCTAAGTTTTCAGGGTCACGGTAGCACCCCAGTTCCGCGTGATAACGGCTGATGAGAATATCGTTGAGAATGACATCGTTGTCTGCGGCACGGCCAATCCGAATGGTGGTCTTGATGGGAAATCGCCAGGTTTTAATTGGCGTTCGCTTCCACGGATCAAGAAGGTGCAGGATGATCACGGTACAACAGCAGCCACAGCAAACTAGCTTGAATCTAATCTATTTTAGGGGAGCACAGCTAGTAACTGTCATAACTTGCAACTCCCCATCAATCCTTGGCATGGGAAGACAGATAGTGTTGCAGGCGCTGCCAAAATCGCTCATTTTCGTCTTCCGTTCCAATGGAAACGCGAATGCCGTTGGCGATCGCCCGCACTAAGGTTCCTTGCTGCTCTAAGGCTTGGCATAGGGGTTGGGTATGGGACGGATCATTAAGGCGGAAAAAGAGAAAGTTGGCGACACTAGGCCAGACCCGCAGGTGCGGGCAGGTTTGCAGTTGACGGTAAAGCCGCTCACGCTCGGCAATCACCGCCGGAATGTCCGCCAGTAGCTCGTGGCGATGTTCGAGGGCAAAGCAGGCGGCCAGTTGAGACATACTGGGCAGGTTGTAGGGCAGCCGCAGTTTTTCAAGCGCCGCAATCACCGTTGGCTCGGCGATCGCGTAACCCACGCGATGTGCCGCCAAGCGCAGCGCCTTAGAAAACGTGCGCAAAATCAGCCAATTGGGATGATCCGCCAGTTCCGGCAGTAGGGTTTTCCCCGAAAATTCAAAATAGGCTTCATCAATCACCACTAAAATATCCGTCGGCACCTGCCGCAACCATGCCACCTCAGTGGAGGTTAAGGCATTCCCCGTGGGTGAGTTTGGCTGCAGCATAAAGAGCACTCGCACCGGCGGAGTGGCTGTTGCAATGAGCGCCTCAGCCGTTTCAATCTCTACCGCAAAGGTGTCAGGATGCCGCTGGGCACGGTGGACGGGAATCCCTAAGCTTTGAGCCAGAATCCCATATATTGAAAACGTCGGCTCTGCCACTACGATAGATCCATGGCTCCCTAAAGCCGTTGCCAGCAGTAACGCGCGAATCAGTTCATCAGAGCCATTCCCCACCGCAATCTGATTGGGCACAATCGGCACGCTACTGTGCTCACTCGCATAGGTGGCGATCGCCTGTTTGAGGTGCCAGTGGCTACTATCGGGATAGCGATTGCTAGCCATTGCCTCAACGTACTGCCGGGCAAGCGCTGCCTTGAGGTGCGCGGGCAGATCGAGGGGAAATTCATTGGTGTCGAGGTAGTCCACCTGCGCTGGCAGAGTACCACTACTGGCTTCGGGAGGGGTAGAGTAGGCTTTAATGGCCTCTAATTCTGGCCGTAAAAACGTTGCCATGCCGTTGAGACGCGGTGAACTGATTCACCTATAATAGCACTCAGTTTTTTGTCCCCTTGGGGAGCGGGCACTCAGCAACACGATCATCTTGTACTGTAGAGGCGCATCATCCTATGGCTCGTACCGACTTCAAAGACTACTACCAAGTTCTAGGGGTCAGCAAAACTGCCACGGATGCTGACATTCGGCAAGCATTTCGTCGCCTTGCCCGCAAGTATCACCCCGACCTCAACCCCGGTGATAAGGACGCCGAAGCTCGCTTCAAAGAAATTAACGAGGCGCACGAAGTCCTCTCGGATCCCGAAAAACGCCGTAAGTACGACCAGTTTGGCCAGTACTGGCAACAGGCAGGCGGGGGAGGAGCCGGTGGCTTCAATGTCAATGTGGGTGGGTTTGATGCCGACTTCAGTCAATTTGCCAACTTTGAAGAGTTTATCAACGAACTTCTCGGGCGATTTTCGACTGCGGGTACCGCCAGTGGTTGGTCGGGTGGCTTTGATCCCTCTGGCTTTAGCAGCACCAGTGCCGATGTGGAAGCAGAGGCCCAAATCAGTTTTCAGGAGGCCGCTCAAGGCTGTGAAAAAACCTTTCAGATTGGCAGTGAAAAAGTCACCGTGACCATTCCCGCTGGGATCAAGCCAGGTACTAAACTACGGTTGCGGGGCAAAGGTCGGTCAAATCCCTACACGCAGCAGCGCGGCGATCTCTACTTAACTGTACAGGTCGCCCCCCATCCCCTTTTTCGCTTTGAAGAGAATCAACTGGTGATGGATCTGCCCCTAGCCCCCGATGAGGCAGCCTTGGGCGCACAGGTAACTGTTCCCACCCCTAGCGGGAATGTGGTGTTAAATATTCCCGCGGGCACACGATCGGGGCAATCGCTGCGCTTGCGGGGCAAAGGCTGGCGCAAAAGTGATGGCACCCATGGCGACTTACTGGCCAAGGTGMAAATTGTCCCGCCGAAGTCTTTGAGTGGGGATGAAAAAGACCTCTACGAAAAATTGCGATCGCTGCGGACGTTTAACCCCCGCGCTCACTGGCCAAACACTTAATTGAGTGCCCAAAAATGAGTGCCAAAAAATAGGGGGTTGACGTCAACCCCCCATTACGCAGTCTTTAAACCATGGTTAACTGACAAAGTTCAGACGACCTTCACCCTAGGGGATGGCTGCCATTTTCACGTCATTGCGATCAAGGATAGTCTGAAGTTCCTCGGCATCGATGGTTTCTTTTTCGATCAGGACTTGGGCGATCTGATCCAGCACATGACGGTTGTTGACCAGCACCTCTTTAGCACGCCGGTAGGCTTGATCCACCAAATTGCGCACCTCATCGTCAATGGTTGCAGCGGTTTCTTCTGAAAAATCCCGCTCCGCCATGATGTCTCGGCCAAGGAACACATTGCCTGATTGCCGCCCCAAGGCCACCGGACCGAGGCGATCGCTCATGCCAAAGCGCGTCACCATTTGCCGAGCTACCCGTGCCACTTGCTGCAAATCGTTAGACGCGCCAGTGGTCACTTCGTCTTCACCAAAGACAATCTCTTCAGCAATCCGCCCCCCCAAAGCAACCGCCATCTGATTTTGCAGGTAAGCGCGGCTATAGAGGCCAGAATCCATCTGATCTTCGTTGGGGGTGAACCACGTTAAGCCACCGGCACGCCCACGGGGGATGATGCTGACTTTCTGCACTGGGTCGTAATCTGGCATCAGGGCACCCACCAAGGCATGACCCGCTTCGTGGTAAGCCACAAGGGTTTTGCGCCGCTCGCTCATGACGCGATCTTTCTTCTCAGGCCCAGCCAGGACCCGATCAATCGCATCGTTAATCTCATCCATGGAAATTTCAGTGAGATTACGACGAGCGGCAAGGATGGCGGCTTCGTTCAGCAAATTGGACAGATCAGCCCCCGTAAAGCCAGGGGTACGGCGGGCAATTTTATCGAGATCCACATCCTTGGCCAAGGTTTTGCCACGGGCATGGACTTTGAGAATATCAAGACGGCCTTTATAGTCAGGGCGATCCACAACCACTTGGCGATCGAAGCGACCGGGGCGCAACAGGGCAGCATCGAGGACATCGGGGCGGTTTGTGGCCGCAATAATGATGATGCCAGTATTGCCCTCAAAGCCATCCATTTCTGTCAGCAGTTGGTTGAGGGTTTGCTCACGCTCATCGTTACCGCCGCCAAGACCGGCACCCCGCTGGCGACCCACGGCATCAATTTCATCAATAAAGACAATGCAGGGAGCGTTGGCCTTTGCCTGCTCAAAGAGATCCCGCACCCGCGAGGCACCCACCCCGACAAACATTTCCACAAACTCAGAGCCAGAGATGGAAAAGAAGGGAACCCCTGCTTCACCGGCTACAGCTCGTGCCAGCAGCGTTTTACCGGTTCCGGGGGGACCCACCAACAGCACCCCTTTGGGGATTTTGGCACCCACTTCCGTGAAGCGATCGGCGTACTTGAGGAACTCCACCACTTCCCCCAATTCCAGCTTGGCTTGGTCAATGCCTGCCACGTCATTAAAGGTGACTTGGGTTTGCGGCTCCATTTGTACCCGTGCCCGTGATTTACCAAAGTTCATCGCTTGGTTCCCAGGACCGGCCTGGGCGCGCCGCAACAGGAAGAACAATAGAACCAACAGGCCAATGGGCACCAGCAGGCTACTCAGCGCCCGGAACCAGAAACCATCATTGCTCTGGGGCAAGACGGAAATATCCACATTATTCCTGGCCAAGATATCCAGCAACTGAGGATCGTTGGGGAGGTTGACTAACACCCGTGTCCCGTCTTGGGTAATGGCTTGCGCCTGAGCGCGATCGGGACTGATGCTGATTTTACTAACTTGCTTGTTCTCGACTTCTTGAATCAGTTGACTGTAGGCCCAAGTCTGCTTAATGGTGGGCTGGCGATCAAAAAAGGCGGTGGCCAACGCCAGCACCACAATTGCTAAAAGAACGTATAACCCCGCATTGCGCCATTGTTTATTCACCGATCGCCATCCTCCGATGCAAAATTATGAAGAGTTTTTACATAAGTTAATATTAGCGCATTCTTTCTCAACCCAAGGGGGGCAATCCCACCGTTAGAATTGTCACTATCCATGATAGGCCGTCAAAGGATGCTCGATTTAGAGACGTGTTACCGGGTACTGGAGTTAGAACCGGGGGCAACCCTAGAGGACGTGAATCGAGCCTATCGGGATCTCGTGTTTATTTGGCATCCCGATCGCATTCCCAAAGATAACGTCCGTCTGGTGGAAAAAGCCCAAGAAAAGATTAAGCAAATTAACGACGCTCGCGATCAACTGCGGCAGCACATCCACAAATACGGCAGCCACACCAGTGGACGCACCAACCAGCGACAGAGCTATCGCCAAGCCAGTACGTCAACCGGTACAACTACCACACCTCCACGGGAGCATCGCAGTGGTTCCTACTACCAGTCCAACCCCTACGCCTATCGCAGCTATCAGACCTCCCAGGAGCAGCCAGGCAGTAGCTACTCACAGCCGCATAACCATACCTATGGCACCTACAGCCGCCAACGTACCGCTGCGCCACCGCCGCCGGAGCCACCCCGCACCACGCCTCCCCACAAGGATATGTCGGGGGTGAACTTACAGGGCGCCAACCTCAGCGAAAAAGACTTTGAAGGCCGTAACCTCAGCCATGCCAACCTCAGCCATGCCGACCTCAGTGATGCATTTTTGCATCGAGTGATTTTGCACCGTGCCAACCTGCGCCATGCTAATCTCTTCCGAGCGAATTTGCTGCAAGCGGATCTCAGCTATGCAGATCTCCAAGAGGCCAACTTGATTGGGGCGGATCTCAGCGGTGCGGATCTGCGCGGGGCAGATTTACGGGGCGCCAAAATGAGCCAAGGCAATCGGTTGCTGGTTAAGCTCACGGGTGCCCGTCTCAGTGGCGCCATTATGCCCGATGGCCATGTACATCCCTAGGGGTGGGTGTCTTTGAGGGGCTGGCTCAAGCGGGCAGCTAGGGTTTCCGGGTGCAGCGCCGATAAGACCACTGTCGAGCCGTCTAAAATCAACACCGCACGGGTACGTCGCCCATGGGTGGTGTCGATGAGGTGATGCTGCTGCCGCGCTTCCAGAATTAAGCGTTTGATGGGGGCTGAGTCAGGGCTGACGATCGCCAAGACGCGAGCCGGTGCCACATAGTTACCAAAGCCAACATTTAACATCGGGCAGGATGATAATCTTGCAGGGCGCGTACCCCCAGTTCTGAAGTTTGTAAAGTTTTGATGGCCGCAACCGTGGCTTTGGCGCCAGCAATCGTCGTCACAATGGGAATCTTGTAGGCCAAGGCGGTACGACGAATCAGGCGACCATCGGCGCGAGCTTCTTCGCCAGAGGGCGTGTTTAGGATCAGGGAAATTTGCTCATTCTTAATGGCATCCAAAACGTGGGGGCGACCCTCGTGCAACTTGAGGATGAGTTCAATGTTTTCGAGGCCAGCCGCCATCAGGGCATTCCGGGTGCCTGCGGTGGCAATAATCTGAAAACCGAGGGACTGTAATTCCTGCACCACTGGCACAATGGCAGCCTTGTCGCGATCGCTCATGGAAACAAACACCGTACCCTTTAAGGGCAACTTTTGATGCGCCGAGAGCTGAGACTTGGCAAAGGCTGTGCCAAAATCAACGTCAATGCCCATCGCTTCGCCGGTAGAGCGCATTTCAGGCCCCAGAACGGTGTCAGTGCCGGCAAATTTTTCAAAGGGGAGCACAGCTTCCTTAACAGCAACATGCTCAGGAATCGTTTCACTGAGGATGTTTAGCTCCGCCAGGGTTTTGCCGGCCATCAAGCGCGCGGCAATCTTTGCCAAAGGCACCCCGATCGCCTTCGAGACAAAGGGAACCGTGCGCGAGGCGCGGGGGTTCGCCTCAAGGATATAGACCTGCTCGCCTTGGACGGCTAACTGCAAGTTCATCAGGCCAATGACATGCAGGGATTTGGCCAAGGCAATACTCCAGGTGCGAATTGTCTCTAAGACAGTGGCGCTAAGGGATTGCGAGGGTAAGCTACAGGCGGAGTCCCCGGAATGGATCCCCGCCTGCTCAATGTGCTCCATCACGCCGCCAATGACCACGGTGCCTGTGGCATCGGCAATGGCATCCACATCCACTTCAATGGCATTTTCGAGGTACTTGTCAATGAGGATGGGGCGCTCAGGCTCCACCTGCACGGCCTCGGTCATGTAGCGCTCCAGTTCAGCATCGGAATAGACAATTTCCATGGCTCGCCCTCCAAGCACGTAGCTGGGGCGCACAACCACTGGATAGTTAATCCGCTGGGCAATGGCCAAGGCTTCATCGTAGCTGCGAGCTGTGCCGTTGGGAGGCTGGGGAATATTCAGTTCCCGCAGAATTTTTTCAAACCGTTCGCGGTCTTCAGCAATATCAATGGAGTCTGGTGAGGTGCCCCAAATTTTGGTGCCCAGTGCCTCGCCATGCTGGTTGAGGTACTGTTGCAGCGGCAGTGCCAGTTTTAGAGGGGTTTGGCCACCAAACTGGATAATCACGCCTACGGGACGCTCGACCTCAATAATGTTGAGCACATCCTCCTTGGTGAGGGGTTCAAAGTAGAGGCGATCGCTAGTGTCGTAGTCGGTGGAGACTGTTTCTGGGTTGGAGTTCACCATGATGGTTTCATAGCCATCGGCCTGCAGGGCATAGGAGGCATGGCAGCAGCAATAGTCAAACTCAATCCCTTGGCCAATGCGGTTCGGGCCTGATCCCAGAATCATCACCCGTGGTTTGCGTGGCGGCAGCACTTCGGATTCAGGGGGCTGTACTTCTAGTTCCCCTGTATCAGGGTTAATTCGCTCTGTGGGTTGCTCGTAGGTAGAGTAATAGTAAGGGGTATAGGCTTCAAACTCCGCAGCACAGGTATCCACTGTTTTATACACTGGCACCACGCCCAAGGATTCGCGATAGGCACGCACCTGATCGTCAGTGGTTTTGGTGGCGTAGGCAATTTGAGCATCGCTGAAGCCCTGCTGCTTGATCCGCCAGAGTTCCGCAGCGCTCAACTGTTCTAGCTTGCTACGCTTGAGGAATTTTTCGGTCTCTAGGAGTCCTTGGAGTTGACGCAAAAACCACGGATCGATAGCCGTGAGTTCGTACACCTCTTCAACAGTCATCCCCAGCAAAAAGGCATGGCGAATGGCAAAGATGCGATCAGGGTTTGGGGTTCGCAGCTTGCCCCGCAGTTGCTCAAGGCTCGGCAATTTTTCGGGGCGATCGCACCCCCAACCTGCACGACCCGTTTCCAGCGATCGCAGGGCTTTTTGTAGCGATTCCTGAAAGGTGCGACCAATAGCCATGGCTTCCCCCACCGACTTCATTTGGGTGGTGAGAACCGGTTGCGCCCCTGGGAATTTTTCAAAGGCAAACCGTGGAATCTTGGTAACCACATAGTCAATGGTCGGTTCAAAACTGGCGGGGGKTTTTTGGGTAATGTCATTGGGGATTTCCGGCAGCGTGTAGCCCACGGCTAACTTGGCGGCCATTTTAGCAATGGGGAACCCAGTCGCTTTGGAGGCCAGTGCCGAGGAACGCGATACCCGCGGATTCATCTCAATGACAATGACATCCCCCGTTTCTGGGTTGACGGCAAATTGAATATTTGATCCCCCCGTTTCAACGCCAATTTCGCGGATGATTTTGATAGAG
Source organism: Synechococcus sp. PCC 6717 (assembly GCF_022698185.1). Taxonomy (NCBI): domain Bacteria; kingdom Bacillati; phylum Cyanobacteriota; class Cyanophyceae; order Synechococcales; family Synechococcaceae; genus Synechococcus; species Synechococcus sp. PCC 6717. The sequence continues at coordinate 16,109 of NZ_JAKLTV010000037.1, forward strand.
GCATCCCGTAAGCGCTGGTACTCCTTGTCGGTTAGGGTTTGGGCGGGCGCAACGGTAATAGAGTCGCCCGTATGCACCCCCATGGGATCAAGGTTTTCAATGGAGCAGATGATCACGACGTTGTCAGCCATGTCGCGCATGACCTCTAGCTCGTACTCTTTCCAACCAATGAGGGACTGCTCAATCAAAATTTGGGATACAGGGCTGGCATCGAGACCCGCCACCGCGATCTCTTCAAATTCTTCTTGGTTGTAGGCAATGCCACCACCCGTGCCACCGAGGGTAAAGGCAGGGCGAATAATCAGGGGGTAGCAGCCAATCTGCTGGGCGATCGCCCGAGCTTCTTCAAGGGTATTGGCCAAACCCGAGGGACACACCCCCACCCCAATGCGCTGCATCGCCTCCTTAAAGAGCTTGCGATCCTCTGCCATTTCAATTGCTGGCAGCTTGGCACCAATTAATTCCACACCGTAGCGATCCAGCACCCCTGACTTCGCCAAGGTCACCGCTAAGTTCAAGGCAGTTTGGCCGCCCATAGTGGGCAAGAGGGCATCGGGTCGCTCCCTCGCAATGACTTTTTCAACGATCTCTGGAGTTAACGGTTCAATATAGGTGCGATCGGCGGTTTYTGGATCCGTCATGATCGTCGCCGGATTGGAGTTGATTAAAACCACCTGATACCCTTCCTCCCGTAGTGCTTTGCAGGCTTGGGTACCGGAATAATCAAACTCACAGGCTTGACCAATAACAATGGGGCCAGACCCAATAATCAGGATTTTAGAAATATCTGTACGACGGGGCATACCGTAGCCAATATGTTTAGAGTAACGCCTCTCCCATCCTACACTCCCCCTTCCTCCCACAGCAGCCGGCAAATCGTGGCAAATCTTTAGTATTTCTTTAGTTATTGATGCAATTGGTGAATTTAATTCACTTTTACGGTTAAGGGATCATCACAAAGGAGCAGTTTGTAGCAATCGACACTTGACGATTGTCACAGACAGTATCTATAACAGGTATATAGTATTGGTCAGGGCAGATAGGCTACTAATAATATATATTTAATCGTCCGTTAATCTTCTAATTTGTTTACTTGCTTTGCGCTGCTAGACAGATAGGTGTCAGTTTTATCATAAAGGTAACGCCTAAACCACTCTTACTTATTTATTACATAACCAAAAGGTTATTCATTCATACTTAATTGAATTTTTATGCTCATTTTTATGTTCTGAGAATTAGCGTAAGAACTGCTTTGGTTTTTCTATGAGGCTTAGAGCTTATGAATGTGTCCCCAACCATCCGCTATTATGTGCGCCGTTTGTTAGCTGAACATCCAGCAGTTCAATCTCGTTTGCAGGATCAGCCCCCAACCACAATGGAGTCACCGGAAGACCGCCTAGAGGGTTACATAAATTTGGACTCTTTAACCTATCCACAATTAAACGAATTAGAGTTTCTTGTTGAGTTACATCAAAAAATCAAAGTTAATGAGCCGCATCACACTCAGCACTTAAAAAATATTGAACGTAAAATTTTTAATTTAGTAGGGGTTGACTTATCTGCCCTATCTGTCTCACCCGATGTAGTGGCCGATTTAGCTTCATTTTTCAGCGATCGCGAGGAGACCGAGAGCCCAGCCACTACAATATCAGCACCCACTGAAGCGTTAACGTTGCGGCAGTATGGCCAGTACTTTCAACTGGTGACTAAGATAACAGCGCGCTACCTTGGCAAGATGATTGTTAACAACTATTGGCTGTTGACTCGGCCTCAGCAGGGGTGGCTTAGCCAGCTTCGGGTGGATATGTTCTGGGATATTAACAATCTTCTTCAAAGTTTGCCGACTGCCCGTACAGAGATGCCGCTCAGCGAAGCAGAGGTGGAGACTCTCGATCAATGGATTCATGGGTTTATTCGCCATGCCTGCCGGGTGCTGCCCACCTTGCCACGGCTGCTACTTGCGGCGGGGATGCCCTCTCACTTGCTCTACGATCTCGTAGGACAACCCAGCTCGAACTAGCCGCCGAGAACCCGCACAATGGAGGGAACGGCCTCAATGTCGGGCATACTACTAATTTCAGCCATGGCCTGCCGGAATTCTCCCTCGCAAACATGGTGGGTGACAATGACAATTTCTGCAAGTTCATGGTGCACGCCAATTTGCACGAGGGATTCAAGACTAACGTTATGCGCCCCAAAACAGGTACCCAATTTGCCGAGAACGCCTGGGTGATCCTGAGCATGGACGCGGGCATAGAAGCGGCTGTTGACCTTGGCAATGGGTAACAGCGGCACCGTGTGCTCGTGCTGACAGGTGAGGAGAGGATGGCTGGCACGACCTTGGGGCAGCAGGGCAGCGATATTGATGAGATCCGCGACGACGGCACTGGCCGTTGCTCCGGCACCGGCACCTGGACCGGAGAACATCACTTGGCCTAAGGGGGTGGCCTCAAGGAGGATGGCATTAAAAACGCCATTCACTCCCGCTAGGGGATGGTCTAGGGGAACAAGGGTAGGGTGTACCCGCACTTCAAGAGACTGGTCGCTGGCTTGGTGGGCGATCGCCAGTAGTTTAATCCGAAAGCCTAATTTGTCAGCGTAGGCAATATCCGCTGCTGTAATCTGGCGAATGCCCTCACAATAGACCTGATCCCGCGGAATTCGCCCGCCAAAGGCTAGGCTAGCCAAAATCGCAATTTTATCAGCCGCATCCAAACCATCAATATCGGCGCTGGGATCGGCTTCTGCATAGCCCAGACGCTGCGCATCCGCCAAAATGGGTGCAAAGTCTCCCTGCTCCTGTTGCATTCGGGTCAGGATATAGTTAGTGGTGCCATTGAGAATCCCTGTGATGGTGTGAATGCGGTTTGCCCCAAGGCTTTGTTTGAGGGCTTGAATGACCGGAATGCCGCCAGCCACGGCTGCTTCAAGCATCACATAGACCCCTTGGGCATTGGCGGCATCAAAAATTTCAGCGCCATGGCGAGCAATGACGGCTTTGTTGGCGGTGACAATATGTTTACCGTTGGCAATGGCTTTGAGGATCAAGGAGCGGGCAGGTTCAATGCCGCCCAAGACCTCCACCACAATATCAATATCAGGATCGGTGACGATGGCCTCTAAGTCGGTGGTCAGGTACTGGGGATCGAAGGCCACTGCGCGGGGCTTGGCTAGATCTCGCACCCCCACTCGGGCGATCGCCAATTCCCGGAGCAAGGGGTGCCGTCCAGCGGGATCCCTGAGAATTTGGGCAACGCCCCCCCCCACTGTTCCCAACCCTAGTAAACCCACTTGGTACGTCACGGCATTTATCCTATGGTGTCGTCAGTCTCCAATACCCCATTCTAGGGTGCCACTAGCGGCTTTGGGGTAAAGACGTTGTAGCTTCGACTGTGGTGGCGATCGCCCCCAACTGCGATTCCCTAGCGGTTTGACGTTGAAATGAACCCTATGCCAAAGACGCTTGAGGCTCATCGACCGACTGGATAGCCTTGACAGGCTGAGGGTGGTTTACTGGGCACTGGCAAGAGGCCGGAGGCAGTAGCCTTGACCGTAAATCGTTTGGATCAGGGAAGGCTCACCGGGGTGCTCAATTTTACGCCGGAGCAGGCGAATTTGTGCTGCCAACAGATTGCGATTCACCACCCGTTGCCCCGGCCACAACTGCTTGGCAATAAACTCATGGGTCAGCAGCTCGGTTGGGTGTTGTAGGAACAGTGCCAGCAAGGTCATCTCTTTTTCAGAGAGGCTAACGCACTGTTGGCCACGGTAGGCAAGGCGATTGTCGAGATCAAGCCGTAAATCCTGCCAACATAACACTGTACTCGGAGTGCTTTGTCGCCGCCGTAGTAGTGCCCGCACTCGTGCCAGCAGCTCCCGCAATTCAAAAGGTTTGACCAAGTAGTCATCCGCACCAGCATCGAGACCACAAACCCGATCATCGAGGGTGTCACGAGCCGTCAGAAAAAGGACGGGCGTGTCATCCCCTGCTTGGCGCAACAGGGTACAGAGTTCCAGCCCCGTTGGCGGGGGCACCATCCAATCTAAAATCAGCAGGCTGTAGGGGCGTTGAGTTTGCCAATAGGTGTGGGCAGTTGTACCATCATGGGCCAAGTCAACCCAATACCCTTCTTGGTGTAGCACTCGCCCTAACGGTTCCGCTAATTCGGTTTCGTCTTCTAAGAGTAGGATGCGCTCCACGGGCACCACAGGGTTTTGACACTCCCACCGACTAAAGTCGGGGGATTCTTACGCAGTCCACAAACGAACTCGTAAAGGCGTGAGCAAACCGCCCCTACACAGTTCCGTGTACAATAGACTATAGAAAAATTAAATCCCTGGAGAGTTTCCCTGATTTGACACTCCCACCGACTAAAGTCGGGGGATTCTTACGCAGTCCATAAACGAACTCGTAAAGGCGTTGTCAAGACGCCCCTACACAGTTCCTTGAGGCAAAGCCCCAAAGTTCTGCTTACTTGTAACAACTGTCGCCGATTGGGTTTTTCACCAAGGATGGCGATTAAGTATAGATTAGCACAGAGCAACTAAAGTTGCTAGGTAGCTTTTCCTCCCTGTACTAAAGTACGGGGCTACCAAGCTATCCCTCTGTGTCTAGG
>NZ_JAKLTV010000038.1:0-6445 GCF_022698185.1 Synechococcus sp. PCC 6717
AAAGTTTGACATACTCCCCATGCCTAAAGGCAGGGGATTCTTGTTCTTGGTTCTGCGACAGCACTTATCGCATCAGGTTGCCCTGCTACAACAGCGGTGCTTATCTCCCCAAGCGTTCCCCCTTGCGGGGCAGTTCCCTTTTGCCCAAAGGTACTGTTAAACCAACCAAAAAAAACTTAGGTTGTTTTCTAGCCGTTAGGCTATTGGGTTTTTAGAGAGGTTGATTACCCTTACCTCTGGTTTTAGTTTAAACTAAAACCACTCTAAAAGACGAGTTTTTAGACCCAAAATTTTCGATAACACAACATGCGCCTTATATCCCCATGCCTGAAGGCAGGGGCTTTACGGCGTTTTTTTGGTAAACTACCCCGCCCGATAGAGGACGGGGCTTTCAGCAGCCCTCAAGACAACATCCTGCCATGGGCAAGACAGTATCTTGGAGCCTCCAAGGGTGTTTACAAGACCCCCCAAAGTAGCGATATTTTTCGCTCCATTCACATCAGCATCACCTATCCAGCTGCAGGACAGGTTCAGGCACGCAAACCTTTTGCCCTGCCGATGACCTATCACGTTGCAACAATGACAGGTTTTCGAGGTGTAGCGAGGCTCTACACGCTTCACGGCTACGCCAACCTTCACGCCCTTGTAGGCAAGGAATTAGCGAAGCTGATAGAACGCCCAGCTATTACTGCATCGCCGTTCAGTCTTGGAACGGGGCAATTCGTTGGTGCGTTCTCTGATGCCGGTGAGATCGTCAATTGCGATGGCCTGATTTGTCGCCTTAGCCTGCTGGATGAGTCGATAACTGATGGTGTGGTTCACTGCTAGGATTATACGCTATTGGCGGCTTTTCGGGGTGTCGTAGGCAAAGCCCACCGACGATGTACTCCTCAGCCGCCGCTCCTATCCCTCCGCGGCTTGTCGAAGCGCGGGGTCTCTCGGAGGTTTTGTTGAAGAAACTGCTTAGTCTCTGGAGCAGAAGCTACTTTTTTTGCACCGCTGGGCATCTTAGCGCAGAGATAATCCAAAACTACATTAATGATCTTCAATGATCCTCATCACTGGTAGGCGACTAACGTTGCTTAAGGGCTTTTCCTCCCCGTACTAACGTACGGGGCTACCAAGCAATCCCTATGTGTTTTTCGCAGGTGCTGCACCAATCGCCAACCTCAGCTTAGCGGTGCTTGAGGGCACGTTCCATATCGCGCTTATCCTGACGTTGTTTCAGGTCGGCTCGCTTATCGTGCAGCTTTTTACCCCGCCCCAGCCCAAGGGCAACTTTTACCCGACCATTTTTGAGGTACAGCTTCAGGGGCACAAGGGTTAACCCCTTTTGTTCTACTTTACCAATGAGTTTGCGGATTTCCTGCTTGTGCAGCAAGAGTTTGCGATCGCGCCGGGGGTCATGGTTGTAGGACTGGTTCGTACGCTCATGGGGAGAAATATGGACATTCAACAGCCACACTTCACCATTGCGAATGCGGGCAAAACCATCCCGTAAATTCACCTTGCCCGCACGAATAGACTTCACCTCTGTACCCACCAAGACAATACCGCACTCGTAGGTCTCCAGAATCTCGTACTGAAAGCGAGCCTGTCGATTATCACTGAGGACTTTATAACTCTCGCTCATAGGGGGGAACGGCACAGACTGGGACTGCCATTATAGCCTGTTGCCGCCTAGACACGACTGAGAATAAATAAGCTGCCCTCATTCCCACGGGCAATCCGCAAATCGTCATCGAGGTAGGTAATATCTAGCCACCCCTGTTGCTCATTGTCGTTTAAGGGAACATCAAGGGCAAGCAACGGGCGACGGCTCTGGAGCTGGGGAATAAACTGCGAGGGAGAATAGTAGTTCAGCCACTGGCGAAAGCCAACGATCGAACGCTCAAAATACACCTGTAAGCGCTGTTGGGTCAGGGGTTCAAACCGTGCTAGGACACTAATCACCCCTTCGAGGAGAGGCACGCCATAAATTTCGGCGATATTGTAAATGCGATGCTGCTGTGGGCGAATGCACTGGTAGATGTGCCCCAACTTAACGATGGGGGAGCGATCTAAGGCTAACAAGGCTTGACTACTGGTGTAAATGRGCCGCCAGTCTCCTGCCAATTTATCTGTTGCAGCTAAAGGATCAGGGGTGGGGTTCAGTGCTTCAACGTCTGTTGTGAGTGCCGCCACCCGTTTGCGATCTCCGGGGCTAGCTAAAATACCGCGATTCAGACCAGCGATCGCCCCCAGCAATTCTGCTTTACTCATGGTTGTCGCGGTTCCTCCTTAGGGCAGAATAATTTACGCAAAGATTTTAGTTCCTATGGCTTGCGTTGGGGACACCCTAGTTCGAGAATGGGGAAAATTCCAGTCCTATTCAGGTTTCATCATGCGGATTGCGCTATTTACTGAAACATTCCTGCCCAAAGTGGACGGCATTGTCACCCGGCTTTGTCAAACTGTACGTCATCTTCAACGGAATGGTCATCAGGTACTGGTGGTAGCTCCCGCAGGTGGCCTTGACAACTATGAAGGGGCGCAGATTTACGGCGTTTCTGGGTTTCCTCTGCCATTGTACCCAGAACTCAAATTAGCACTACCGCGTCCCGCCATTGGCAAGGTACTGCAACAATTTCAACCCGATTTAATCCATGTCGTGAATCCGGCGGTACTTGGGGTGGCAGGGCTGTACTATGCCAAAAAGCTACACCTGCCGCTTGTCGCCTCCTACCACACCCATCTGCCCCAATATCTGAAGTACTATCGCTTAGGATTTTTAGAGGGGGTGTTATGGTCACTGCTGCGCCTCGGCCATAACTGCGCCCAACTCAACCTCTGCACCTCCTCGGCAATGGTGACAGAACTACGCGCCCACGGGATTCGCCATCTTGATCTGTGGCAGCGAGGGGTAGATGTCGAACTCTTCCAGCCCCAGCATCGCAGTCGCAAAATGCGCGAATTCCTCAGTCAAGGCCATCCCGATGATCCCCTCCTTCTTTACGTGGGTCGCCTCTCAGCCGAAAAGGACATTGAACAGATCAAGCCGATTTTGCAGCGTATTCCGCGGGCACGCCTAGCTCTTGTTGGCAATGGCCCCCACCGCGAAGCCCTAGAGAAACATTTTGCCGATACCCCTGTGCATTTTGTTGGCTACCTCAAGGGAGAGCGCCTTGCCTCAGCCTTTGCCTCGGCAGATGTGTTTGTCTTTCCCTCCCGTACCGAAACCTTGGGCTTGGTGTTGCTAGAAGCAATGGCGGCGGGTTGCCCAGTGGTGGCCGCCAACAGTGGTGGCATCCCTGATATTGTCAGCGACGGCGAGAACGGCTTTTTGTTTGATCCAGCGGATCCCGAGGGCGCCATTAGTGCCTGCGAGCGCCTCTTTGCCTCCGCTACGGCTCGCGAACATCTGCGCCAAAATGCCCGCCGCGAAGCAGAGCGTTGGAGTTGGGCCGCGGCAACACAGCAATTACAGCGGTACTATGAGTCTGTATTGCCCACAGTGCGATCCAATGTTGTCCTGAGCCATTGACCGCCCTGATCGTGAGGAGCCTGCATGACATCACCGATGGCCTCATCTCGTCCACCGCTGTCGTTGGCAACGAAGCTGGCCTTTGGGGCAGGCGATCTGGGAGCTGCCATTACCGCCAACTTGCAAGTGTTTTTTTTGATGGTCTTTCTCACCAATGTGGCGGGGTTAAGTGCAGGCTTAGCAGGCAGTGTCTTGATGATTGGCAAAATTTGGGATGCTGTGAATGACCCAATTATCGGCTTCCTCAGCGATCGCACCCAATCGGCCAAATGGGGTCGCCGTCATGCCTGGATGGTCTATAGCGCCATTCCGTTTGGCATTATCTTCTTCTTGAACTGGTGGGTGCCCAGTGACCATCAGTGGGTGCTCTTTGGCTACTACGTCCTGATGGGGATCCTATTCAATACTGTCTATACAGCGGTGAACCTCCCCTATACCGCCCTCACCCCCGAACTCACCACAGACTACAACGAGCGTACAAGTCTCAACAGTTTCCGCTTTGCCTTTTCCATTGGCGGCAGCATTGGTTCGCTGATTTTGGCTCAAGTAATCTTTCAAGCGGTGGAAAATCAACAAACTCAATACTTGCTACTCGGCGGAATTGCGGCTGTTCTATCGGTGTTGCCGATCTACTGGTGCGTGTGGGGAACCCGAGCGCGAGTACAGCAGTTCAACAAAACGACCCCGACTCAGGCCGGATCAACCTTGCCCTTAACGGCACAATTGCGCCTTGTCTTTAGTAATCGCCCCTTTTTATTTGTGATGGGTATTTATCTGTGCTCATGGTTGGCCGTTCAGATCACCGCATCATTAATTCCCTTTTTTGTTGGGGATTGGCTGAAGCTCACTCCAGCAGACTACACCCAAGTTGCCCTTGTGGTGCAGGCTACAGCCATGGTGATGCTTTTTGTCTGGAGTGCGGTGAGCCGTCGCGTGGGCAAAAAGGCGGTCTATTACATGGGGATGACACTATGGATCATTGCCCAAGCAGGACTATTTCTCCTACAACCCGGACAGTCCCTGCTGCTTTATACCTTTGCGATCTTGGCGGGGTTTGGGGTTTCTACTGCCTATTTAGTGCCATGGTCAATGATTCCTGATGTGATTGATTTGGATGAACTCAATAGTGGTCAGCGCCGCGAAGGGGTGTTCTATGCCTTCATGGTGTTACTGCAAAAAATTGGTCTGGCCTTGGGGCTGTTTGTGGTGGGTCAAGCCTTGGAGTGGGCCGGCTATATTTCTTCGGTGGCAGGGCAGCCCCCGCCGGTTCAGCCTGACTCTGCCTTGCTGGCCATTCGGCTTGCCATTGGCCCTGTGCCGACCTTGTGCCTGATAGGGGGGATAGTGCTAGCCTATTTTTACCCCATTACGCAGTCGGTTCACCAAGAGATCTTGTTAAAATTGCATGCACGGCATCAAGGGGATACAGCATCGTGACCGGCTGGTACGTGGGCGATCGCGCCCTCATTTGGGGACAACGCACCTACGTGATGGGGATTTTGAATATCACCCCGGATAGTTTTAGTGATGGCGGTGATTTTTTTAACCCCGCCAGTGCCATTGCCCATGCCTTAGACATGGCGGCAGCCGGGGCTGATGTCATTGATGTGGGGGGCGAGTCCACCCGCCCGGGCGCTAGCGCTATTCCCCTCAGTGCGGAATTGGCACGGGTACTACCGGTCATTGAGGGAATTCGTCAGCAGTCAGCGATTCCTATCTCCATTGATACGACCCGCGCCGACGTTGCCCGTGCAGCGGTTGCTGCGGGAGCCAATATTGTCAACGATGTATCCGGCGGCCAAGCAGATGCGGCGATGTTTGCCACCGTTGCCCAATTGGGGGTGCCCTATATTCTCATGCATCGGCGGGGKACCCCAGCCACCATGCAACAGTTGACGGACTATGATGATCTGATCGCAGATTTGCTGACCTATTTTCAGGAGCAAACCCACACAGCGATCGCCCACGGTATCGATCCCTCACAGATCATGCTCGATCCGGGGATTGGTTTTGCCAAAACCACACCACAAAATCTGCTGCTGCTGAAAGAACTGTCCCGGTTCAAGTCCCTTGGCTACCCGCTGCTCATAGGCCCATCGCGTAAACGCTTCATCGGCGATATTCTTAACCAACCCGACCCCAAAGCACGGGTCTGGGGAACAGCGGCGGTGTGCTGCCATGCCATTGCCCAAGGAGTCGAAATGGTGCGGGTTCACGATGTTGCCGCCATCGTACCGGTGTGCCGCATGGCAGATGCGCTGCAAGGCAGGGATGCCAGAATTAGCCACAACTAGCTACAACTAGGTTCAGCACGAGGAGGGTGTATAGCTGTGCACATCCGCAGGATACTCTCTTGAAGCTCTGTGAAGGTGTGCATCAATGTCCCAACTATCCCTCATGACGGCTGACCCGGAAAGCCACCATCGTACCTTTGCCCAACTCCTGATTGAGTTGGGTATTCACCTTAGCGTGGAGCACGTGGAGCGCCTAGAACGCCAGTTTCGAGTCTATTTAGCGTGCCAAGGCTACAACTTAACCAAGGTGCCGCTCTGTACTGTGACTCGCCGCTGGGATAGTCGTGGCCGTCTTGTGGAAGAGCACGTCAACAGTGACTCCCTCGCAGTTAGTCAAGCCTTTGAGCGAGCCTGCCAGTGCGCTGCTGTGCCCTTAACACTGCTGGATGCCATGACCCAGCGATTTATAGTAGTGATGTGGGCGGGCTAAAACCCCTCCGCTTTAGCGAGGGGATACAGCCAACTCAGGGGGCTTTAGCCCTCTCTATGCGTTAAACTAGAGACGTGGAAAGTAGGCGTATCAACTACGCGAAGAAACATCCTAGTACGGAGAAATCCCGGCAAGTAAGTCACTACCGCTTTGGCGGCAAGCCTAAACCACTGCAAGCAATGGCAGGATGTTAGATCG
>NZ_JAKLTV010000039.1:0-7815 GCF_022698185.1 Synechococcus sp. PCC 6717
TAATGAACTCACATCGACGTGGAGTTTTTTTACTGACATACTGTACCATTGACCATACTTCTTCATCAGTGAGACCATTTGAAATTGCAACATTATGAATGTCGCTGTGCAAAACCTGTTGCACGATTGACTGAGCAAATCGATCCGTTTGCTTGCGACGATTGCCGATGAAATCGAGCGTTTCACTGAATGGCTTACCACAAGTTCGACACTTAAACTGGCGACGATTGATCTTAAGAATCTTAAGAAATACGGTTCGTCCACTGATGCTTAAATCTCGCACTAGATACCAATGATTCTGGTGTAAATGACAACTTTTTTGTTGGCAACGTGGGCAAATCGCCTCGGTTGTCTTTGCTTCCACTATAAGAATCAATTCTCCCGCAACATCGGTATAATCTTCAACCTCAATTCCAGGTAGGTTGAGTAGATCAGTTAGAAGTAGCTGCATATCTTAGATTTCGTATAGCATGTTACATTAGCATACCAAGTCCGATAGACCCTGCCATTGTTGCTATCGAGGATTTGACAGGCATTCGAGATAGAATCAACCAGCAACCGAGAAACACGACCGAGCGGAGACGGTCTAACAGTTGGGCGTTCTATCAGTTGCGACAATTCTTGGAATACAAGGGTATCAAGGAAGGAGTTGAGGTGGTTGCTGTACCACCTGCCTATACCAGTCAAACCTGCCATTGTTGCTTGCATATTGGGCTGAGAACTGAAAAAAAGTTCAAGTGTGGGCATTGCGGATGGATTGGTGATGCAGACCTAAATGGAGCAATCAATATTGCGCTTTTGGGGCAGTCCGTAACGCTGCCTGGAGGCTCCTGGCTAGCTTGCGAGATAGCCGGAGGGCTACAGAAAGCCTCGCTCTTCTAGGGCGGGGAAGTTTACTGGCTTGCAATATCCCCTATTTCCTATGTCCTGTTTAAGGTCAAATGTCAGGTTTGTTGTTGCAATCACTGTGCTATGGCTCGCCAAGAACCAGACTTTAGGGTTGATCCCCGCTTTATTGCGGGGGTGGCGGCTCTAAACCGGGGGGATTATTTGCTGGCGATCGCTGCATTTGAGGCGGTCATCGCCCAGTATGGTGTGCAGCGAGAGGGGTTAAAGGCACATTTGCACCTCATTAAAGCCTATACCCACACCCAACAGTGGCAAGAGGCGATCGCTCTGTGTCAGTTTCTCACCCATGCTAGGCATCCCCGCATCCGTGCATGGGCACGCAAGTATCTCCCAGAACTCGAGGTGTACCGCGATGAGGAATCCACCTCCCCGAATCTGCAACTCACCGTTCCACGGCTATCCTCTGGGCACATTCAGCTTCGACCGGTGTCACGGGGGTATCTTTGGGCAAGCCAAGGGATCACGATCGCTGTGCTAGCAGGGCTAGTGTACGTCGTTATTTTGGGGGGAGTAACCTATCTGACAGGGCTACCTAACGATACCGTGGCGCTGTTGCGAGGCTGGGAAGGGGCGATCGCCGCGGCATTGGTCATCTTTTTGGGCGTGCTCCTCTTTGGTTTTAGCAGTGCTCTTTGGTCTGTTGTCCTGAGCTATGGGTATGGGCTGCGCCCCGTTAGTTTGAATGAATTAAGGGAGTACAGCCCTGATGCAGTGGCTCTCATGGACACTCTGCCATGGTCGTGGTGGCAACCCCGCCCCCAACTGCGCTGCATCATCACCACTGCCCCCCTGATTTTTAGCTATGGTCGCTGGCAACGACGGGTTGTCGTGAGCGAGGGGTTACTGCGAACTGCCACCTCAGAGGAATTGGCGGCACTCTTGGCGGTGGAACTAGCACAACTGCGACAGGGGTTGAATACACTGATGGCACCTCTTGTCCTAGCGCTGCAATGTCCCTACGCGGTGTACGACCGATTGAGTCGCTGGGGCGATCGCTGGGCACCGCCCTACGGTCAGGGTTGGGGGCGGCGATGGGGGGCAATAACCCTATACGCTTGTTGCGCACTGCTCAGTCAAGGGAGTTACCTTGTCTTTCGGGGGCTGGAAATGCTCTTGTTTTGGACAAATCAACTGCGGCAGTACTACAGCGATCGCCAAGGAGCGGCGATGGCGGGTAACCCCAACACCTTAGTGCTGGCATGGCTACGGTTGATGCACGCCACCGCCCAAACGGTGAGCACCCAAGGCAGTATTGGCGGGGCTCTAGAATCGCTGCGGCTGCTGCTGCCCTTGAACCCAACCCAGGCCGCCCTCTGGGGTGACCAACCCCTCGACTGGGGGGCGATCGCCCGCTGGGATGGGGATCACCCGCTCCGACACTGGTTCCGCTGTACCTCCTCCCATCGCCCGTTGGGGCTGCGGCTGCGAGCTTTGATGTCCTATAGCCGTCGCTGGCAGCTACCCTGCTTACTCTTGGTGTCGCCCCAACCCTTACCTCCCTTACAGCGCGGTTGGCTGCAGTTGACCCCCCTTTGGGGCGCGATCGCCGGTGGTCTGCTAGCCCTACTTTTAAGTGGCATCGGCCATTTTGCCGTCCGGGTTGGGCGAGTGGGGGCAGCCCTTTGGTGGCTCACCGATTGGCAGACCCTAGGCCTAGGGCTTAGCAGTATTGGTGTTGGGCTAGGGTTGTTCCTGCGCATCAATGCCTACTACCCTCCCTTGGGCGATCGCCCAGAACCCGCGACCCTAGGGCAACTCCTGCACCGCTCCCTTGCTCTGCCCCTCGACAGCACGCCTGTTCGGCTAGAGGGTCGGCTGTGTGCTGTCACCGGTCTAAGAAATGGGTTGGGGCAGCACCTGTGGTTACAAACAGCCAATGGCCTTTGGCTACTGCGCTGCTATAAATCATGGGGCGCTGCTTGGCCAATTGTGCAGCCACAACTGTTAAAACAGCTTCAGAACCGCTCTGTTGTGGTTGAAGGTTGGTTTCGGCGGGGCACCATCCCCACCGTAGAAGTTGCCACATGGCAGTGCCCAGACCTCAAACAAACGCAGCAGTGGGGGGCGCCTTACTGGGCTGTAGGGGTTGCAACCCTATGGGTGCTTTACGGCCTTATCACCATCCTCGGCTGGTTGTGATATGCACATTTCCCAATCTCAATTACGCCACCTCAAAAATTGTCCGCGCCAGTTTCAGTACCGCTACTTGAACCGCCTAGGGTTACCAGACAGCCTCAGCAGTGCTCAACACCTTGGCCGTGAGTTCCACCGCCTGATGCAGCAGCATTTCCACGGCTTAGATATTCACCCTCTTCTAGAGGCTCAACCGACTTTGCGGGAATGGTTTGAGCAGTTTCAAGCGGATCTGCCCCCTATGATTGCAGGCACCGCCTACACTGAACACCGCTGTAGTACTGCCCTAGAGGGTTTTACCCTTGTTGGTATCTACGATCTGGTGATTTTTGGCACGGATCGTGCTCAAATTTTCGACTGGAAAACCTATCCCCAGCCGCCTCCCCAAAACACATTAGCACGCCATTGGCAAACCCGCCTCTACTGCTACCTGCTAGCAGCCACCACCGACTACTCCCCTGAGCAAATTTCCATGACCTACTGGTTTGCCCAAGGGGAAAGGGGGGCAACGGTCTATACGTTTCACTACACTCAAGCGCAACATCAACAGGTTGAAGACGACCTTACACAGCAGTTGCAGCAGCTTCAATACTGGCTCAACGACTATGAACGTGGCCAAGACTTACCACAGGTCAGCCTAAAACTTAGTCCTAAGCACTGCTCCCCTTGCCCGTTTCGGGAACGCTGCCAGCGCACCCCGCCCCCCCAAGACAGTACCTTGGCACCCTTTTTAGCCGTGCTCGAAGACGCGATCGTACCCCCCTAAATCCAGTTCCACAATGGCCGGTAGGCAGCTTAGGGCAGCCTCGACCAATGGCAGGCGTTCTTCCCGCACCAGTATCGACAGTAACTGTTGCCGCAGAGGAATGAGGTAGCGGACATCATTAGCGGCATAGCGCAGTTGATCGTCACGCAGGGCGAGGGCATTCCCCCAGTCTGAACTTTGGGCAGATTTATCCAGTTCAACCCCCAGCATATCGAGGGCTAAATCCTTAAGGCCGTGCCGTGGTGAATAGGTGCGGGCAATTTTACTGGCAATTTTGGTGCAAAACACCGGCTGAACGCGGATCCCCAAATGGTGGCGCAGGGTTGCCAAATCAAACCGCGCGTAATGAAAGATTTTGGTGATGCCAGGGTGCTCTAGGAGGTGTTGCAGATGGGGAGCAGCCGTTTGCCCCCGGCCAATTTTGACCACTGCCACCTGACCGGCAGGATTACAGATCTGCACCAAACAGAGGCGATCGCGGGCAATATTTAAGCCCATTGTCTCCGTATCCACCCCTAGCTGCTCAGCATTGAGAAACTGAGCCAGCGCGGTTTCACTTAAATCATTGTCAAAACACTCTAGGGGAAAATCTAAATCCATGACTTGCTACTCAAGTTTAAGAGGGCTGTAGGTTGGGCAGAGAGTCTAGCCGTTAGCTGGGATGGGTGTCTGCGGATGGCTCTTTGCTGATGGCTATCCGCTCTAACTGCCAAAGAATTTGATTACTTTCGCGCCGTACTCGCGAAACTTGCCAGTTCCGCCATACCCACTCTTCGCCACGGCTGGTGACCGCACTGGCATGGACATCCATTAGCTCGGCTAACTCGCCGCTGGTAATGAGATAGCTTCCTGCTGCTAATTCATCGGCAATGCGCAGCGTAGCAATGAGTTCTTCAAGGCGGCTCCGCCGCTCTGACCACTGCAGCGATCGCCCCCCTAGCGAATCATTGTCATTATCGGCGGACAGACCTAAAGAGGGTTCTACCATGGACACTTCTCACAAGGCGTTGCTTCCAAATCTTAATGATCTTAATGGTAAATGGCGCACTGCCAAAGACGGTGTCCCAAATGGCCGATCGCCCCTAGGTAACATAAACGGGCAAATTAGCCTAAGATTATCGGTAAGGTTTAACGAAGTGATACACCCGCTCTATTTTAGGAGGACATAACCCTATGGCACTCGTACCCATGCGCTTGCTGCTGGATCACGCAGCCGAAAATGGTTACGGCATCCCCGCCTTCAACGTCAATAACATGGAGCAAATCCAAGCGATCATGCAGGCGGCTCACGAAACCGACAGCCCAGTCATTCTGCAAGCGTCGCGGGGTGCCCGTAAATATGCTGGGGAAAACTTCCTGCGCCATCTGATTCTGGCGGCGGTGGAGACCTATCCCCATATTCCGATTGTGATGCACCAAGACCATGGGAACGAGCCTGCCACCTGCTACTCTGCCATTCGCAATGGCTTCACCAGCGTGATGATGGATGGCTCCCTCGAAGCGGATGCCAAAACCCCCGCTAGCTATGAGTACAACGTGGCAGTGACCAGCGAAGTGGTGAAGGTGGCTCACTCCATTGGTGTGTCGGTGGAAGGGGAACTCGGCTGTCTTGGCTCGCTGGAAACAGGTCAAGGGGAAGCGGAAGATGGCCATGGCTTTGAAGGCACCCTTGATCACTCGATGCTGCTCACCGATCCAGATCAAGCGGTGGACTTTGTAGAGCGCACTCAAGTGGATGCCTTAGCGGTGGCGATCGGCACCAGCCATGGGGCTTACAAATTTACTCGCAAACCCACGGGTGAAATTTTGGCCATCAGCCGCGTTGAAGAAATTCACCGCCGCTTGCCCAACACCCACCTAGTGATGCACGGCTCTAGCTCCGTCCCCGAAGACTTGATCGCTCTAATCAATCAATACGGTGGGGCTATTCCGGAAACCTATGGGGTGCCGGTGGAGGAAATCCAAAAAGGGATTAAGAGTGGTGTTCGCAAAGTTAACATCGACACTGATAACCGCCTAGCCATTACTGCGGCTGTGCGCGAAGCCCTTGCGCTTGCTCCCAAGGAATTTGACCCCCGTCACTTCCTCAAACCCTCGATCAAGTACATGCAAAAAGTATGCGCCGATCGCTATCAACAGTTTGGCACCGCTGGTAATGCCAGCAAGATCAAGCAACTCAGCCTTGAAGACTACGCTGCCAAGTATGCCAAAGGCGAACTTGCCCAAGTGGTTCAGAAAGCTGTCGGGGTCTAGGAAGTCCTGAGACCTGATAGCGTGTATAGGGGTGGCTGCGGTCACCCCTTTTGCGTCTCTTCCTCAGCTTTCTAATAGGTTGCAGCGCCCAGTTACACCGAACAGTTGTTATGCATCAAACAATTCAAAGAACCCTTGCTGGCGTGGCCCGGGCAATCGTGCCTGACCTTGTTCACCAGTATCAAAAAAACACGTGGGCACAGCGCAGCTTACCCCACTTTATTATTCTTGGGGCGCAAAAGGCGGGCACAACCAGCTTGCACGATTATTTAAGCCAACATCCCCAGTTAGTTCCTTCTCTAAAAAAAGAAGTTCATTTTTTTGATGGCGGCACTCATCCTAGCATTGATACCTTTGAGAAGGGATTGCCTTGGTACCGTGCCCATTTTCCCCTCGAGAGGGACTTACAGGACGGCAAGCAGACCTTTGAGTCATCGCCGTTGTATCTTTTTCACCCTCGTGTGCCGCAGCGTATTGCCGAGGTTTTGCCCAACGTAAAGATGATTGTACTGTTGCGCAACCCCAGCAAGCGGGCAATTTCCCACTACTTTCATGAAAAGCGCAAAGGGCGGGAGCCGCTAGGAATGTACGAGGCGTTTACTAGTGAAGAACGTCGCTTGGCACCCTTGATAGAAAATGCTAACTATAACAGCCATGGGTTTATTCACCACTCCTACAAGTGTCGCGGCCTCTACCAACAGCAACTCGAGCGGTATTTTCAGCTGTTTACCAAGGAGCAATTGCTGATTTTGAGCAGTGAACACTTCTTCAGTGCCACAGCAGCTTGCCTGAGAACAGTGTTTGAGTTTATTGGGGTTGATCCAGAGTATCAGGTGACTAACTTGCAGCCCAAAAATGTCGCGAACAATCGGACAGTGGTTCCACCGCTGGTTGATGACTACTTAGACGAGTTTTTTAAGCCCCATAATGAGAGACTCTACCAACTGCTAGGGCAGGATTTTGGCTGGTAGATGCAATTAGGGTTGCTGTTGCCGCAGGAGGAGCTGCTGGGCTTGACTCGGAGTCAGCAATTGGCCATCCACCTCAATTTGTAGAACGCTATTGGCGGGATTTTCTAATTGCTCGGGTGTTAGCGCAGAGCTGGCATCCACGCGATCGCGCTGGTCGTAGCGCCACTCGTTCTGTAGCATTCGATTCATTTGGGAGGATTCAAATCCCGTTGTCGGGGAGATAGGGTTAAATACTGGTGGTAAGGGGGCAGCAACGCTAGCCACTGGCCATAGCAGTATGCTTAGGCTAGCTATTAAGTAACGATTCATGGGTATCATGAGTTTTGTCTCCGTGATGGCGATCGCTCAAGTGGCAACTTAACTTAAAAAGATTTCCTATGCTCGTGAGATAGGCGCTGGCTATCTATCTCTAATTTTATCTGCATGTGGGGGTTCGGGGGAGCGATAAAACCCCGGCGGGGATACATGGACTCCCCCGCACGAGTCGAGGGGAGTTAATCTCCCTGAGACAAGCAATCAACTTGTGGTACAACTATCCCAGGTTTTGGTAGATAAAATGCTCGTCTGCGACGCCAATCCTCAGCACTCGTTCTCATTTGTGTCAGTGTTTGACACTCCCACCACCTAAAGGTGGGGGATTCTTACGCAGTCCATAAACGAACTCATAAAGGCGTTGTCAAGACGCCCCTACACAGTTCCTAGAGGCAAAGCCCCAAGGTTCTGCTTACTTGTAACAACTGTCGCCGATTGGGTTTTTCACCAAGGATGGCGACCAAGTATAGT
>NZ_JAKLTV010000004.1:0-21687 GCF_022698185.1 Synechococcus sp. PCC 6717
CGATCTACGTGGAAAGTAGGCGTATCAACTACGCGAAGAAACATCCTAGTACGGAGAAATCCCGGCAAGTAAGTCACTACCGCTTTGGCGGCAAGCCTAAAAGATCGCTTGCAGTGGTTTAGGCTTGCCGCCAAAGCGGTAGTGACTTACTTGCCGGGATTTCTCCGTACTAGGATGTTTCTTCGCGTAGTTGATACGCCTACTTTCCACGTCTCTAGTTTAACACATAGAGAGGGCTAAAGCCCCCTGAGTTGGCTGTATCCCCTCGCTAAAGCGGAGGGGTTTTAGCCCGCCCACATCACTCCTATAAATCGAAGGGTAATATCATCTTGCGTTGGCCGGGAACCGTCGGCAAGGTCAATGGAGTAGCCTGTGTGGTGCTCGCTATAACCCGGAGGGGCACTTAATCGGGCAGCTAGTTCCTCTGAACCCTGCCGTTGTATTTGATCTTGCCAGAGGAGAGTTTGTCGTTCTATGTCGCGAAACCCAGAGACCGGGACAATCCACACCCCTTCATCCCTTGCTGCACTAATCATTCTCATTAAGGCGTTAGCCGCATCTCGATGGAGATATTCGTAGCGTTGATAGTCTCCTCGACCATAACTAGCAATTTGAACCATGGAATCGCGACTGGCTTCTTTATCGAGCTACAACCGGTGTGGCCACTGCGGAAACCTATCCGTAAACTACCTCGCCCGATAGAGGACGGGGCTTTCAGCAGCCCTCAAGACAACATCCTGCCATGAGCAGGACAGTATCTCGGAGCCTCTAGGGATGTTTACAAGCCCCCCAAAGTAGCAATATTTTTCGCTCCATTCACATCAGCATCTCCTATCCAGCCGCAGGACACGTTCAGGCACGCAAACGTTTTGCCCTGCCGATGACCTATCACGTTGCAACAATGACAGGTTTTCGAGGTGTAGCGAGGGTTGACGATAAACTCTCGATGGGCGCGATCGCCCTAGGTCTTCAGCAGCAGTTGCTAAGCGGGCGACTCAAGCTTGAAATTGATTGGGGATTCACGGTAAGACAAAGGGGAGCACTGATGGTGCCTGTGTAGTCTAGCTTACAGAGAGTTTAAAATAAACCATGAGTTTGCAACGTCGCCGATTTCTTACGTTAGCGGCCACAGGGGTCGGCTTAACGTTATTTCCCCAAGGGCTACAACTGCTCTACCAGCGTGCTGCCGAAGGTCGTTCCGTCGCAGGTCGGGGGTTTGGATCCTTGGTTAAAGATCCTCAGGGGCTGCTGCATCTACCGGCAGGGTTTCAATATCGAGTCTTTTCTAGGCTAGGCGATCGCCTCAGTGATGGTAACCCTGTTCCCACCTGCCACGATGGTATGGCGGCTTTTCCGGGGCCGGATGGGTCAACAATTTTGGTGCGCAATCATGAAGTCTATCCCGGACTGCCCCGTAGTTTCCAAGGCGTTGTTGCTGCCAAAGATAAAATGTATGACCCCATTGCCCCCGGGGGCACCACCACTCTAATAGTGAGCAAGGATCGGCAATTGCTGCGCCACTATGTGTCCTTGGCAGGTACCTCCCGCAACTGCGCTGGCGGCACAACTCTCTGGGGCAGTTGGATTAGCTGCGAAGAAACCATTGCCACCCCCGAAAACCCAGCCAACCGAGGCCCTGTGCAAAAACGCCACGGCTATAACTTTGAAGTCCCCATTACTGCTCAAGGCCCAGTGACTCCGGTGCCCCTCAAAGCCATGGGTCGCTTTCAACACGAAGCGATCGCCATCGATCCAAAAACCAACATCATCTATCAAACAGAAGATCGCGGCGACAGCCTCTTCTATCGGTTTATCCCCAAGGAGCCTAGGCAGCTAGCAGCGGGGGGAATGCTCCAAGCCCTCAAAATTAAACGCTATCCCAAAATCAACACTGGCAGCGACTTTCCCCTACGCAAACCCTTTGAAGTCGAGTGGGTCACTATTCCTGAGCCAGACCCTGCCGTGGACACCGTCCGTTATCAAGGCAATGACCGCGGGGCAGCCCAGTTTGTCCGTGGGGAAGGACTATGTTACCACAACGGCGAGTTTTATTTCACAGCCACCAGTGGTGGCGACAAACGCCTAGGGCAAATTTGGCGGTACCGTCCAGGCTCTACAACTAATGACGGCGGTACGATTGAACTGTTTGTGGAGTCTCCCGGAAAAAATATTTTGGACTATCCCGACAACCTTGTTATGGCACCGTGGGGGGATCTCTTCTGCTGCGAAGATGGGGACTCCAGCAACAAACGCCTAGTTGGCATTACTCCTCAAGGAGAAATCTACCCCTTTGCCCAGAATGCTCTCAACGATCAAGAACTGGCGGGAGTCTGCTTTTCTCCCGATGGTCAGACGATGTTTGTCAACCTCTACCATCCGGGGATGACCTTTGCCATTTGGGGGCCGTGGGGTCAGCGCGCCTAGACTGCGTGTCAGTGCCATGACTCCCGAGGCTCATCCGAAGTGGATAGAGTGCAGGCTATTCAGTGGTTTAACGATTGACCGTGATCACAATGCGGCTGTCAATATCAAGTTTCTGGCGGTAGGGCATGCCGTCAATAAAGCTCAGGTAACATCCGATGCACTAGCAGGAGTCACTGAGCAGCCCACACGCTATGCGTCAGCATGAGTGTCCGGAGTATATCACTGGCGCAATCCCCTCACAACGGCCACACCCGTGGATGATGGCGAGGCTGATCTGGGTGCAGAGTTTGCCGCAGCAGGTGCCAAGCGGCCATAAACCACTGCCGTAACTCTGGGGTTGAGTGCCCTCGATACCGGCACACCACGCCCCGAATGAGGCGAGTGACCCCTAGCTCTCCTTGGAAAGGGCTGGCCAATTCCCGCAGTGCCATGATCTGGTCTGGTGTCACGGTGGTGCCAATCCATGCTAGGGTGCCCACAAGGGTACGCCCTGCCAAGCCATTCAAGGCGGTGCAGAGTGTTCCGTCGAGGTGTTGGCGATCAATCCAGAGGGGAACGCCTGCCTGCCACACGTCGATGTGCGATCGCCAGTGTCCTGTTAAAAACGCTTCACCGCGAGCCGTGCGGCCAAAGCGGGTCATCTCCCAAAGGCAAACTTGGGCCGTGGTGGCCAGTTCAATATGCAACTGGTGGCGATACTGAGCACCATTAAAGACAATGGTTTCTTGGGGCAGCCATTCTAGGGAGGCTCCCTCACCAATATGACAGTGAACCCGGTTGTCCACTGGCTGCTGGGCACGACCATACACCTTGGCCGCAGCAGCGGTGGTAATGAGGGCATGGCAGTGGGGCTGCAACGTAATGGTTTGCTGAAGGCGATCGCCCCCCACATAGCCGCCAGCCGTATGGAGCAGCACATTATGGCAAATGTGCCCCCCTTCGGGATAAAAGGAGCGCTGTAGTTTCAGGGGTGCTGACGCATAGGTACGACAGGCAACAGTGCGTCCCTGCTGCCAAGCGTAGGCTAACTCCAGTTCACCAAGCCATCCTGCCACGCATCGCTACCCGTTGACCGTTACTAACGACTGCCGCTGCTGCTGCACCTCTAAATAGACAAGCAGGGCATTAATGTCGGCGGGGTTCACCCCACCAATGCGATAGGCTTGCCCTAGGGTCAGGGGGCGAATGGCACTCAGTTTTTCTCGCGCCTCCATAGAAAGGGTAGGAATGGCAAAGTAATCTAAATCCGCTGGCAGTGGCCGTTGCTCCTGCCGAGCGATCTGCTCAATTTCCCGCTGTTGCCGCTCAATATAGCCTGCATACTTAATGGCAATTTCCACCGCCTCTTTTTCCTGAGGGGCAAGATCGGCATTGCCCAAGCCATAGCGATCTAGCACCTCGTAATGGACACCCGATCGCCGCAGCAGATCAGCGAGGGTAATGGCACTTTTAATCCCTTGGCCGGTGGCAGCCACAATCTGCTCACCTATGGGGTCGTGGGCTTTAAGACGCGTGGTTTCCAGCCGTTGACGTTCCGCCTTTAGGCGCTCTTGCTTGGCTTGAAAGATGCGCCACTGTTCTTCAGACACCAAGCCAATCTCGTACCCTAGGGGGGTCAGGCGTTGATCGGCATTGTCGGATCGCAAAACCAACCGATACTCCGAACGACTGGTGAGCATCCGGTATGGCTCCCGCAGCTCTTTGGTACACAGATCGTCAATGAGGGTGCCAATATAACTTTCTTGCCGTGGAAACGTGATCATGGGCTTGCCTTGGGCAAACCGCGCCGCATTAATCCCCGCCACAATTCCTTGGGCAGCAGCCTCTTCGTAACCCGTGGTGCCATTGATCTGACCTGCACAAAACAACCCCTGAATTTTCTTAGTCATCAGGGTAGGAAAGCACTGGGTGGCCGGCAGGTAATCATACTCCACCGCATAGGCGGGGCGCAGCATAATGCAGTGCTCTAACCCCGGGAGGGTGCGCAGCAGTTGCAGTTGTAGGGGTTCCGGCAGTCCGGTTGAGAACCCTTGAATGTAAAGCTCAGGGGTGTCGCGGCCTTCGGGTTCAATAAAAATCTGGTGGCTGTCTTTATCGGCAAAGCGAACAATTTTATCCTCAATGCTGGGGCAGTAGCGCGGCCCTTTGGCATCGACCCAACCGCCATAGACTGGCGTGAGGTGCAGGTTCTCGCGGATCAGTTGGTGGGTTGCTGCGGTGGTACGGGTAAGGTAGCAGTGTTCTTGAGGGCGCTCTACCCAAACGCTGGGATCAAAGCTAAACCAGCGCACCTGCTCATCGGGGGGCTGGGGTTCCATTTTGCTGTAGTCCACGGAGCGGCGATCGACCCGTGCTGGGGTACCCGTTTTCAGGCGATCCACTTCAAACCCCAGTCGTGCCAAGGTTTGGGATAGCCCCTCTGCCGCAAACTCGCCAGCGCGACCGGCGGCCATAGACTTATTGCCAACCCAAATGCGCCCGCCGAGGAACGTTCCCGTGGTCAAAATGACGGCTTGGCAGCGAAAGGCAACACCAAAGTAGGTTTCCACGCCGATCACACTATCGTTGCCATCTAAGATTAAGTCGGTAACCATGCCTTCGCGCACTAGGAGGTTGGGCTGGTTTTCGACAATTTGCTTCATGAGGGCGCTGTATTCACGCTTGTCGGTTTGTGCTCGCAGCGCCCAGACCGCTGGCCCGCGGGAGGCATTCAAGAGGCGTTTCTGCAAGTACGTGCGATCGGTGATGCGGCCAATTTCACCACCGAGGGCATCCACTTCGTGCACTAATTGGGATTTGGCAGGCCCCCCCACCGCTGGATTACAGGGTTGCCATGCAATTTTGTCAAGATTTAGAGTCAGCAGTAGGGTGCGGCAGCCTAGGCGTGCCGTGGCCAAGGCCGCTTCACAGCCTGCATGGCCAGCCCCCACCACAATCACCGCAAACTCATCTTGAAACAGCGTGGACATGCCGCAAGACCCTAAAAGAACGTGGCACTACTGGAAAACCCCGCCAACAGTTGTACGAGAAACTGCAAAAGGAAAAAGGCAATAATGGGGGAAAAATCTAGACCGCCAATGGGAGGAATCAGCCCCCGAAAGATGTTGAGGTAGGGATCCGTTAGCTGGCTCAGGAAGGAAAAGGGCGGGTTGTACCAATTAACATTGGGAAACCAAGACAGGAGAACCCGAATTAAGAGGATAATGAGATAGATTTGCAAAAAGTTGGCAATCCCCATCAGTAGGATGGGTAAAACCGGTGCCTCGGTCATAGAACTCCTCTTGGCGATGCTGGCGGATACCCTTTATTCTACCCAATGCAGGCGGAAGCGAGACAGGCATGACAACAGAACACCCATGGTATGCGGCGGCTCAACTGCTACAACCGGCATTGATTCGCTTACTAGATCATTTGCGGCGACAATTAGAAACCTCAGGGTGGCAGGGGGAGTACGAAACGGTTGAACTGCCCACCTCAGAGCCGCAGGTGCTCTACTGGTTGCACTTACGGCGCGGCGATCGCCACCAGCGGGTTAATTTATGGGAACTGTGCTACGAAATCTGCTTTGCGGACTATACCCCAGACTTAGATTACGCAGGCATTCATGACTTTCAGGTGGGGGAGGTGACAGCTGATATGGGGTTATTGGATGCGGCAGGAGAGGTGGACTGGCACCAACTTGATCAAAAAGCCCAGCGGGTTGTGGCTGCGATGTTCGCAGGGCTAGAGTATCCCCTTGACTAGTCGCTATTGCTGAAACAGGTTAGGATCAGCACGGTTTGGTTGGGCAACAAGCAGATATGGGTGCTGGATCGGCAACTGTAGAAACAACAACAGCAGGCTGGAGCATTGAGGCCAGTGAGCAACTGTACCGCATTCAAGGCTGGGGGGAACCCTACTTTGGTATTAATGCAGCCGGCCATATCACCGTCTCGCCGAAGGGCGATCGCGGTGGATCACTGGATCTCTATGAACTAGTGCAGGCTCTGCAACAGCGCAATATTGGCCTGCCGATTTTGCTGCGCTTCTCCGATATTCTTGAAGATCGCATTGAGCGGCTGAATGCTTGTTTTGCCCGGGCGATCGCCCGCTATGGCTATAACGGTACCTATAAGGGAGTCTTTCCGGTTAAGTGTAATCAGCAACGCCACATCATTGAAGCACTGGTTCGCTTTGGTCAGTCGCACCAGTTTGGCCTTGAGGCAGGGTCTAAGCCAGAGTTATTAATTGCCCTAGCGATGCTCACGACCCCAGGTGCCCTTCTCATCTGCAATGGCTATAAAGATCGCAGCTACATTGAAACAGCGATCCTAGCGCGACGACTAGGACATACCCCCATCATTGTCCTTGAGCAACCGGAGGAGGTTCCAGAGGTCATTGCCGTCAGCCAAGCCCTAGGGATTGACCCCATTGTCGGCGTGCGGGCAAAGCTCAGTACCCAAGGGGTGGGGCGGTGGGGCACCTCTGCGGGCGATCGCGCCAAATTTGGCCTCACCGTGCCGGAAATTTTAACCGCAGTGGAGCAGCTACGCCAAGCCCAGATGCTGGACGCTCTCCAACTGTTGCACTTTCATATTGGTTCGCAAATTTCCGCCATTAGCGTGATTAAAGATGCCATTCGCGAAGCGGGGCAGATCTACGGTGAACTGGTGCGCCTCGGTGCCAATATGCAATACCTCGATGTGGGCGGCGGCTTAGGCGTTGACTACGATGGCTCCAAAACCAATTTCCATGCCTCCAAAAACTACAGTATGCAAAATTACGCCAGTGATGTGGTGGCCGAGATCAAGGAAGCCTGTAGTGAGCGCAATATTCCCGTGCCAACTCTCATTAGCGAAAGTGGGCGCGCCATTGCCTCCCACCAATCGGTGCTGGTGTTCAATGTATTGGGGGTGAGCAGCGTACCCAAGGTCGTACCCGAGGCGGCAACGGCGCAGGAGCATTTAATTATTCGCAACCTCTACGACACGTACCAAAGCATTGATGTGAGCAACTACCAAGAAGCCTACAACGATGCCTTGCAGTTTAAGAGTGAAGCCATCAGTCTGTTTAACTTTGGCTATCTGAGTTTGCCGGAGCGCGGACGGGCAGAGCAGCTATTTTGGGCCTGTTGTAGCAAAATTCTGGCGATCGCCCGCCAACAGGACTACGTACCCGACGATCTCGAAGACCTTGAAAAGATCATGGCCTCTATCTACTACATCAATCTTTCGGTGTTTCAGTCGGTACCCGACAGTTGGGCGATTGATCAGCTTTTTCCGATTTTGCCGATTCACCGACTTGAGGAGGAGCCAACAGAGCGAGGAATTTTGGCGGATCTCACCTGTGACAGCGACGGTAAAATCGATCGGTTTATTGACCTGCGGGATGTCAAGTCGGTGCTGGAGCTGCATCCCTTGCGGCCAGGGGAACCCTACTATCTGGGGTTATTTCTGAATGGTGCCTACCAAGAGATTATGGGCAACCTCCACAACCTCTTTGGTGATACCAATGCTGTTCATATTCGGCTAACCCCCAAGGGATATGAAATCGAGCACTTGGTACGAGGCGATACAATGCAAGAAGTACTGGGCTATGTTCAGTATCACGGGGACGCGCTCCTTGAAAATATTCGCCGCCGTGCCGAAGATGCCCTTGCCGAGCAGCACATTACGCTAGCGGAGGCCCAACACCTCCTAGAAAACTATGAGCGGAGCTTACGCAGTTACACGTACCTATCGACCTAGGGGGATCTATGCTGGGAACCTTTCAGTCGAGCCACCTGCGCATTGAAATGCCAGCTACGGCAGCGCAGTTGACCGCCTACTTAACGGAGCCAACCCAGATGCGTCAATGGCTGTGGCCGCTGCACATTGACACCAGCAGCGATCGCCTCAACGAAGGATGCCAGTTTACAACCCAGTTGGGCTGGCTCACCATTGAGCACAGGGTAGAGCTGGTCAGTGACCATCGACTGGTGTTGGTGTTACGACGCGGGATCGAGGGCTGGCAGGAATGGTGTTGGGGAGAGGGATGGGTGCAATCCTGTGTGGAAGGCGTAACACTCCTGCCCCTTGAACTGGGTCAAACCCTGCTATTGTGGCGGCTGCGTGCTGCCCTATCCCCCTAAATCACTGCATGATTTGTGAGGTATCGGTTCCGTTGAAGAGTTCGCGATCGCCCCTTGTGCGCGTCAGTTTAATCCTTTGTGTCCTGTTGCTAACCAGTTGCGAAGGCAGTGGCCTGCAAAACCTGTTTGCCGCCGATTCCAATGCCGATCAGTGGGGCGCCAGCCCATCCCCTAGTCCTGCCACCACAACCTTGCCCCAGACCCTGCGCTTCCCCAATGCCACACTCCTAGAGACTCAGCCCCTTGCCAACGATCCGAACACAATTCAAACCCGCTGGCAAGCCTCAGCACCAGCGATCGCCATTCAGCAGTTCTATAGCGAACAGTTTCAGCAAACTAACTGGCGGCTGGTTGAACAACAGGTTGCTGATAACAGCATGACCCTCAAGGGCGTTGGTGCCGATTTAGAAGTAACGGTAACCATTAACACCGCCACCACCAATAACACCACTGAATTTACCGTAGCCTATCGACCCACAACGACTAATGGAGAGTCCGCGCCAACGCCATCGCCAACAACGGCACTCACCCCGCAAACCTTCAGTGATCTTGATGCTGCTCCCACACCATTCCAGCCCGCCATCCGCGAACTAGCGGAACTGGGCACATTGCCCACCTCCGGCAATCAGCTAGATCCCAATAGCCCAATTAGCCGCAGTCAATTTGTCCGCTGGTTGGTGACTACCTACAACCGATTTTACGAAGATCGCCCCGCTCGCCAAATTCGCCTAGGCACCAGTAACGATGATCCGGTTTTTCAAGACGTGCCCCGCCAACATCCTGATTTTGCCTATATTCAGGGCTTGGCCATGGCTGGATTTTTACCTAGCCCGCTAACCGGTGATGCGAGTGCTTTGTTTCGTCCCGATGCCCCCCTCAATCGCGAAACCCTCTTGCAGTGGAAAGTTCCCCTTGATCAACAGGGGCAGCTCAGCCCCAGCACCATCGATCGCATCCAGCAAACGTGGGGCTTCAAAGACAGCACCCGTATTGCCCCGAGCGCAGTCAACGCTGTGGCTGCTGACTACCTTGCTGGCGATCTCTCTAATATTCGCCGGGTGTGGGGGCAAACCCTACTGCTGCAACCCAAGAAAGCGGTGAGCCATGCCGAAGCAGCCATGGCGCTATGGTATATCGGCAATGGCAGCGATGGCCTTTCAGCCCAAAGCGTTTTACAAGCACGCCGCAGCTAGTTTACGGGGGCAACTTGTGTCTCTCTCTCGCGTCTGCGCGTAAAGCGTACCTCAATCCGACGGCGAGAGCTATCTGGATTGCGATTTGGTGGGGCAAGGTTACCGTTAAGCAGGTAAAGTTGTCCGGCAGAATAGGCATAAAACTGTAGATTTTTGAGTTCGGGGTTCGTGGCTTGCACCTTGCGCAGTTCGTTGGCGATCGCCAGTGCTCGCATTAATCCCAAATCAGCATTGGAGCCAGGAGTGAGACGGCCAAGGGTATTTGCCGCTGCCGACTGCTCCAGAACTAAGTCGAGGTTGCTGCTACTCCTTCGGTTGGGTTGCCCATCGGTATGACCAATAATTTCCACGGTATCAATCCTGTATCGTTTGTGATTGTCACGGATCGTTTTGGCTAAACTAGTCCAAATGTATTGCTGTAGAGGTTTAGACACCTTGGCACTGCCCACCGGAAAGCGAAAAGCCTCATTATCAGGAATTATAATAATCGGGGGAAGAGAATCTGTCTGCCGCGCAAAAAATGTGAAAATAATTAAAAGCAGAGTAATGAGGCTCAAGATCAAAAAGCTATTTGACATTAAATCAGTGTAGGAAATCCAGATGTCGAATTGCTCTGATTCTGGGGGTGACGAGCGACGTGACTGACGCATAGGAATCCTTCTAAACAGGGAGGGAAAGCAAGCAATTAGCTAAAGTCAAGGTTTTTTGTTCGCTTTTCGGCTACTTTTGAAGCATCTGCGTTTTTATTCAAAGTATTAGGCTGATGCCTAAAATTGTTATCCAATTGACTAATCGCAGTACCAACTTGATTTAATTCTTGATTTAGCAACTTAATTCCCTTATCTAGGGTTTCAAGCTTATCAACTAATTTGCTCAATAATTCAAATTCATTAAATTTATCAAGAAATTCATTGATCTTCTTGAATTCGTTAACACTTTGCTGAAGGTGATCATTAAGAGCATTAATCTGTTTTCGGCGATTGCCTTCATCACTAGAGTACTGCTTTCTATAATTTTCAAAGTTAATTTTAGCCTCAGCTAAGTTCTGGTTTAGATCATTATACTCGGTACTTAGCACTTTATTGAGTTGTTTTAATTCTTGATGAAAAGATTCAAATTGACTAACAGCCTGATTGATCTTTCTATCAAGCCTATCATTAAGAATTTGAGCCTGTCTTTGGCGATCGCTCTCAGCAGTAGACCGCTGAGTTATGTAATTTTCAAAGCTAGTTTTAACATCTTTTAATTGCTTGTTCAAATCATTATACTCATGGTTAATAATTTCACTAAACTCGGTTATACGAGAAGAGGCTCTACTCAATTGGTCAAGATTAACACTGGCAGCATCAAAAGCACTTACTAGTTGCTGGCTAGTGTGCTGATTATTGCTGTGAATCTGTTGCAGTATCTCATTACCTCTTAATAGGTTCTGTGCAACTTGGTTATTCATTTGCTCAACAGAGGACAGAAGTACTTTTAGTTCCTCTTGGTTTTGCCCTAAAGTTTTTTGGAATTCTTGAGCAATTTCAGTCAAACCAGTTAATTTTTGCGTAATCTGTGATAACTCTTCAGATTTAGCGATAACTTGGCGATCTACCGCTTCAATTTGGGTAAGTAAATGCTGAACCAATTGGTCAATTTGAATAAAGGTCTGAGTTGTTGTAAATAGTCTCTGCGAAATTGCCTCAAAATCAGTTTGTGTTTTGTTAACCTTCTCCATGGTTTGGCATATATACTCTTGCGTCAGCATGACCGCTTGAGTGAGTTCAATAACTTCATTACTCAGTTGTTGCGATCGCGCTGTCACCTCAGTCAACTGATCAATAAATTGGCACATCTGTGTTGTTGCAGTGTTCAGTTTATCAGCAAACTGACTCTGTTCTAAGACGGTAACAGCCTGCTCAAAAATACGAGACCCTGTCACAATGTTACCCGATGCATCCATGAACCGATTGTACACGTCCCTTGCAAGATCAGCTGTCTGGCGCTGAATCTGGGTCATACGTTCTGCTTCTCGCTCTAATGGCCGCTCAATTGCCCTGGTAACTGTCGCCTCAAAATTAGTAAGAAAAATATCAAAATTACGCGATATTTCACTGAGTAAGCGTGCGGTTGGTGTGCGTTGATGGCTGGCTAATTCATTATCAAGATAGAGTTCGACAGCCGTAAAAAAGCGTTGCCGTGCTAGCGTTGTATTAAACAGTGAATTTACAACAGTCAGAAAAATACCCAAGGTCAGGCTAGCAAGACTGGAAATGAAGGCGATCGACATTCCCATCAATGGTTCACGCAATTGACTGAGTAACTGAAGGAGAGAATCCGTACGCTCTAATCCATTTTCTTTCAAAGCAAAGAGACCAGTCATAATTTCGGGGAGACTAATCGTGATCCCCACAAGATTCATCGTAATTCCTAGAAATGTACCCAATAGGCCGATGGCAATCAGCAGATTAGGACTCACACGAGTAATGTATTCTGCTTGCTCAAAGGAAAGCCCTAGCACCCGCTCTTGAGCTAGGGTATAGTCCACCAAGGCAAAAGTATTTACCTCGTCTAGGTTCTCGACGTAGCGTTTCATGCGATCGCGCAGTCGCTGAATCAGTTGTGGCGCTTGATCTGTAGTTGCTGCAACTGCCCAATCCCAGCGGTTGAGAAACATTAAGCGGTTAAACAGGGATATCCGAAGCAAAAAACTTACAAGGGCGATCCCCAATGATGCAGAAATAAAGCCTAAGAGGATAGGTGAATTAATCACCTCTTGCATAAATAATTCAATCATTATCGTCTCAAAAATATGGTTAATTCTAATCTGGTAAAAGTGGTGGTTCTTGCTCGATTGTTACTGTCCCCTCTATTGTCTTTATTTTTTGCTCTATTCGCCTATCTATTTCTTGGATTAACTCTTGCAAAATTCCTTTTTTCTCAAAACCAGTAATGTTTTCAATATCCTTTCCTGCAACACTAGCAACCCATGAATAGTTGATATGCTCTCTAGGATAATTGCGAATTTCACTGATTAGTGCCTCAACTTTCTGGCGCTGTCCCACATAGTTTCTTTCAGAATCGCCATACCAATCTGATGGGTTCTCGACGAGCTGCTGAATCTTTTGACTACACTGTTGACCCAAAAAATCAGTTAGGGTTAGGCTTGCCCCATTTTCCTGCGCTTTTTGCACCTGCGCCCAGCTCAGTTGATCAATGATGGCTGACCAATCTTTACCCAGAAAAATCCTCTTACTATGGCTCAATAAACTCAAATCACCATTATCTCGGCCATCGAATATCCCCAGTCCCAAGCACTTAAAAAACAATTCTTTCACTGTTATAACCACGTCGGGAGGAGGTGGCAAAACATCTGTCAAACTGGGCTCAATATTTTTATTGGTGTGTAAGTATCTTCCTTTTGTTGACTCATAGGCATACTTTAGCCCCCCATGCTCTAAACTATTGATCAGCCGTAGGGGAAAAGCTGCATACTCCGTCACAAAAATGACATGATGCTGCTCGGAATCTGGAAGTGGCACCACTCGAGCATTTCTCAAAACATCACTCTCTTGTAGCAACTGCTGAAAAGCTTCTACCGAGGAGTCATCGTTAGGCTGATGGTAAGCAATAATCCTAGATTGCTTGTAGTCGGCTTTATTAAAATAGCCATCGTCAAGGTTCAAGGGCAATAACACTTCGGACTGCTGACTGAGTTCTGTAAGGTAAGCTAGTAGCTGCTGGCGGCTTCCCATCGTTGCCATAAACTGCTGAACTGCTGACTTGCGCAGTTTTTTCATCTGCGTTGTAGTCCCCTGATCAACCACTCTATTTAATGCCTGACGAACATCTGCTGGCTCAAACTGGTTCTGCAAAAAGCGCTCTAGACTGGGGCGCTCATCACTATTGACAAGAGTAGAGTTCTGAATGATTTGGGTGGAAATCCGGTTCAATGCCAAGCGACGCTCTGAACTCTGAGGCGGTAACACCGCTTCAACTAACTGCTGCGTATCTTGCGCTGAGATGATTAATAAACCGATACGCTTTTTAACGTTGGTTTGAGTGAGTCTATCAGCATTACTTTGTAGCTCAATAATCTCATTATGGATACTGTTTCTGAGGTTATCTAGTGCAGCAATTTTTTGATTTGTAAACTCAATCAGCTCTTCCGCTGCTAACTGCACCTGACGAGAAATTTGCCACTGGTAATTTTTCTTGGCTAGAGCCGTCACCTGATCAACTGCCGTGCGAAATGCCACTTGAATTTTGCCTGTCTTACCCCACCAAGGAAATCGCTGGCTGCGGATAGCCTGTACCTCATGCTGCATCCGCTGGGTAATGCCATTTAGCTCACCGCTGGGATCAACGGGCCGCTTCTTATCTTGCAGTTGTTCTCCACGGGCGCGTTCAAAGGTCTGCTTTAGGTGTTGCAGCCAAGATAGCCCATTCTCAAGCCCAAAAAATTCATGATCTGGTTGTAGTATTTGCGCTAAGAATACATTGATACTATCTTTGATGTCGGTAATGACCCCTGAGGTTTGCTCTACCAGCGGTGCTAGCCATACACCCCTTTCCTTGGCATTGTCTCCAAGGCGAACATAGCTCGCTAAAGCAGCAAAATTTTGGGGCAAGGTTACCTTGAGATTATCCTGCTCTGCAACGGAGCGGGCTGCACTGATAGCAGCATACTGATTGTTGTGCCATTGGGTAATCTTTGCTTGAACCGTCGTCCCTGAAGTCTCTAGGGTCTCAAGGCGTTTTTTCAGCAGTGCACCTACACTGTCTGTTTCCCAAGCGCAGCGCCCAGCAAAAACCCGCTGGATCTGAGCGGCACTAGGGGCTGTCCCTAAACCGCTTTCCCAAAATTCCAAAACCTCAATTTTAACCTGATTAGCAGCAAGCGCACTGATCTGCTCTTGGGGAAAATAAATACTAGCCAACCCCATTGTCATATACCGTTGGCGATTAGGGCGAGGATGCCTATCGTATGCCTCCTCCCCGCCATCAATAGCCTTCAGGTTATCCCGTGCAGAAATTTCAGCAGCAGCTGTCGCATTGCTACTAAAAGAGAGACAAATTTTTTGAGCAATGTTGTTCGTAATTTGTTCTTTAGCTTCAGCGCTGGGTGGGATAATAAACGTATTGCCGGGCGTAGCGTTAGAAATCAGGTAAGTATAGTTATAGGGTTCTCGCTGCTCCCGCAGACGAAATTGCCCCGGATACTGAGCCTCAAAGGTCGTCCCAAAACGATTGTAGAAGTCTAGTTCTTTTAGGGCAGCATAGGTATTGGCTTTAACATGCTGATTGCCGCCGTAAAGCTCTGGACAGATAATGAAATAGCCATGGGTTTCAAAGTCTGCCACTCCCCTTGCAAAAAGCTGACGTAGGATATAGCCCATATCTAGAAACATTCCACCACCGGTGCCACCGCAAAGGGAGCCCGCAACAAAGACCCGCAGCCCCGGCTTGACATCCATGCCACGCTCAATGAGCGACTGAACATTAGCACTCAGAACCCGGTGATGAGCTTGTTGGAGACTCTCAACAACCTTCTGATAATTTTTGAACAGCGCAAACCGCCCTATGGCTCGAACGGCTCCTGCTCCATTTTCAATGGCCTGCAAGTTTTTGATGAGTTCAGGGGGAAACCACTCTAGAATATTGTCATCAGGAGTGTCAATATGCTCATTTCCACTGCGAGTATCAAAGTTCTGCCTAAATTGATTTACCTGATTTAAGGAAACTTTGATATGCACAATTTCTGAGGGTGTAAAACTAATGTTTTGGCCGCGATAGTTGGGAATGGAGCCGCCGCGATCGGTGTCTATCTGGACAAAACTAATGATGGGTAAATCGGCAAGGGAGCCAAATGTATCAACAATGTTCTCGCGAATGCGAACCAAGACATCCCGCCCTGTGCCACCAATGCCCACACAGATCGACCGCGTGACAGAAAACAGACTGTTTGACTCTTCTATGCTTGCCATGAAGCTCCCCTATGACTCAGGCTTTAAACACGAAACCTACATTGTGATGGTGATCTGGATATCGATATCGTTATAGGTAACTATAACAAATTCATTGTTTCTTGGTACAAATACATTTGTATCAATTTCTTGACCATTGACATTTGTGTAAATTTGCTGGCCTCTGTATGTGAGTTTTGCTGGGTGGACTGTACCGATGCGCAGCGTGTTGTGCTGGCGGAGTAAAAAGCCAACAGCTTCTGAACAAGGTAGGGAGACGAAGTACAGCGATCCGGAAACCAGCTCTCCTAGACCAATTTTTCCAGCATGTTTGAGGGGAAATCTGTATTCTTGGTCACCCACCGCCACCGTAACTGTCCACGGAAGTTGCTGTCTCAGCCAGCGAATGAAGAAAAACAGGCCGCCGCCTCCCACAACCATTCCAAGCAAACTCACTAGCAGCAGTTGCCACCAAAGTTGTCCCCAAAGGTAGCTATTCACAAGGCAGACTTCACCACCACCGGGTTTGGGGGTACAAAATTCCTGTACGGTCGGAGGAATATCAACAACAGTAAGCTGAAACTGCCCCGGCTGGATACTGCGTTGGGTCATGGGTAAGGTCCCCAGCCATTGGCTCCGCTCGTCTGCCCTAGGGCTGTTATGGATGCCGCAGGGGCTATTGGGAGCTTCAGTCCACCGTTGTGATTCACCTTGAGGAATGTTCAGGGGGGCATCGGTTAACCAAATGACTGACTGTGCCTTAATGGGCTGTTGCTGTTGAAGTCGCCTTTGATTCAGTTGCGCAAGGTACCGATAAACGTAAAGCTCAGCACATTGAATATCGGTGCCGCGCTCGGGCCCAGCATCCATGGGAATGACTTCTAAAATTTTGGGAATGTCCTGTTCCCCTTGATACTCAATCGTAATGGGCGATCGCACCGTCGTAGCAAAGGGAATAATATGGATTGTGTCCCCTTTATTAAGGGTTTGTTCAACAATGTGGCGCAAGTGGAGCCGTCCCGAATCGTTAAGACCTACGCTTTCCGTCAGGTCGATCGCCAGTGCCACATCTCGACCTCCCCATAACTGCACCCAATCCAGTCCTTTCTGTTGTAGAGGGCTTAAAGGTCGATTACCAGGAACGACAGGGGAAGTCATAGGGAAAGTATGCCCAAAGTTGTTTTGATATTAGGATGTCAGCGCTCAAATGTCAGCCCCTTCTGCCCTAGCCCTGCCTCGTTCAAAAATGTCCGTTAGACTGAGATGACGTGACAGGATAGGAGTAGTCGTCGGTGGCGAGTGATGCAGCAGCTCAATTTCTTGGACTCTCAGGACGCGTCAGTCCAGCTTACACCCCAAATTATCGACATCCCTGATGCCAGCGTTATATTCTACGAGCAATTTTTCAGTGCTATAGACAGTGAACACATCTATTCAGAATTGCTGAGTCAGACCCCGTGGCGGCAGGACTCAATCACCCTATTTGGCAAAACAATGCTTGTGCCTAGACTTACTGCTTGGCACGGCGATCCGGGGAAATCCTACACCTACTCAGGAATTACAATGGAGCCGGAACCTTGGACACCGACTCTGATGATGATTAAAAACGCTATCGAGAGCGTGTGTGGTGTGAGTTTTAATAGCGTCTTGATCAACCTCTATCGGGATGGAAATGACAGTGTTGCTTGGCACAGTGATGATGAGCCGGAGCTAGGAGAGAACCCGCTCCTTGCCTCAGTGAGTTTTGGGGCAACGCGGAGGTTTGCATTCAAACACAAGAGGAACCCTCACCTGAGGGTGTCGTTTGATCTCAGTGCCGGTAGTTTGTTAATCATGGGTGGAGCGACTCAGCACTACTGGTTTCACCAAGTTCCAAAAACGTCAAGGAACGTCGCACCGCGAATCAACTTGACCTTTAGGATCATCAAGACGTTCCTCAATTAAGGAGTTCAGTGGCGATCGTTAGTAAGCCAAGTTTGAAAGCATTAGAGATTCAACTCCAGCGCATCCCCCTGCTGTGCCAACACCCGCGCCACAGCCTGCTGCTGATCTCGCAGGGTTAACCAGCGGTGATAGGTACGATGATGAATGGCCACACTGTGCCCCATCATCCGTGCGGCCACGGTATCGGGTAAGCCGTAGTGAATGGTACGTACCGCCCAAGCATGGCGCAGATCGTAGGGGCGAAAGGGAATGCCATACCGACGAAACTGCTGGTTCACCCGCTGGCCAATCCGTTGCAAGGGTGTGGTGCTCAAGTCGGTGTTGATCTGGGGCAGCCGGGGCGATCGCAATTGGAATACATCAATCCATTGAGGTGGAAACGGCCACACGTAATGGGAACCGGTTTTTGTTGTGGCTAATACCTCAATTCGGCCTTGGGGGTCGCCATTGGCCAAACCCGTCAGATCACAAAAAAAGACCTCGTGATTGCGGAGGCCATAGGTTGCCATCAACCCATAGACGTACTGCCATCCCGGGTTGGGAATCTGAGCAAACGCAGCAACAATAGTGCTGTCTTCAGGAAGCTGACGCTCTTGGGTGCGGTTCGGGGAATAGTGCCCCCAAAACCGGGATAAGGGAATGGGCAACTCCACCTGCAGAAAGCGACACAGCCCTTGAAGTGCTGTACAGGCCACCTGTCGTTGGCGGCGGTGCGGCGGTAACTGCTCAAGCAGGGTGTAGATCAGCTCTGGTAGTGCCCAGTCGGGATGGGCAGCCGCGTGGTGCAGCAGTTGGCGCAGGTAAGGTGCATAGGCCGTTTGCCACGTGGTGCGGCGACTGCTGCTATCACCCACCCGCAAGAACATGTCTTCGTAGGCCGCCACCTGCTCCGCCAGAGACAACGCACCGAGGAAACCCAAGCTAGGAACCGTTTGATAGTCTTGCCAGCGAAAGGACTTATCCAGCAGCTTAGCAGCGATAATTTTTGCCTCTATTTCTGCCTGCTTGAGCCCCGCAGGGGTTGCTGGCAGTGCTAGGCTCAGCCGCTGTTGATGGGGACGCAATCGCTGAGTGCCCGGACGCGGCGGTAGGGTGCCCCGCAAATTGAGTCGCTGACCGCGGCGCTCGATTTGTATCCCCAACTGTGCTGCTTTTAGCCGCTGATTCACCTGTGCTAACTGCTGATCCAGCTTTGAGGATAGCGTTGCCATGCTGAGAATACTCCCTAAGGATAGACCCGCCCTTTCCATGCGCCACCGCGMCCCTGCCAATGGCGGCGAGCCGAGTCAAGGGTCATGAGGGTGTAGAGGACGGCAATCAGGGGTAAGGTCAACGCCCACGGCCAAGCCAACCCATAAAAGTGCACTGTGGGGGTATAGGCGATCGCCATCAGTAGCCAGACACTCGCCCCCACACCGGCTAACGGAACTTGGTGCAGAACCAGACCAGTTGCCAAGGAAATGGGAGCTAGCAGATACACCATGGTCATTCCGATCACCGTTCCCAGGAGTAACAGGGGCGAATAGGACAACTGGGTGTAGGCGGTGCGCGCCACCATTTGCCAAATGCTGTCGAGGGTGGTGTAGGCACGCAAGCTCACGGTGGAGGGGGTCAGCCCTAGCCAAATCCGGTATCCTGCACTCTTGACGGCCTGAGCAAGGGAACAATCGTCAATGAGAGCATCCCGGATACAGGCAATGCCACCAATTTTTTCAAGGGCTGTGGTTTCAATGAGAATGCACCCCCCCGCTGCCGCTGCTGTGGCGCGTTGGGGGTCATTGACCCAGCGAAAGGGGTACAGCTTGGCAAAGAAAAAGACAAACGCCGGAATCAAGAGTTTTTCCCAGAGGCTTTGGCAGCGCAACTTCACCATTAATGACACTAAAGCACAGTGGTGGGTACACGCATGAGCCACCAGTTGGCTTAAATTCTGTGGATCGTGGGCAATGTCGGCATCGGTGAGCAGCAGATAATCCGGGGCAACCTCAGCGGCAACTTCAATCCCTTGGGACAGTGCCCAGAGCTTGCCCGACCAACCCTTGGGGAGGGGGGTTCCTCGCACAATCGTTAACTGCACCTGTTTGCCGAGGTTGATAGCAGTCTGCTCGGCAATGTCAGCGGTGCCATCGTCGCTTTGATCATCCACAAGGATGAGGTGAAGGTCACCCCCATAGTCCTGTTGCAGGAGCGATCGCACACTGGTGGCAATAACCGCTGCTTCGTTGCGGGCAGGTATCACCACCGCAATGCTCGGCCAGCGGGTTGGCGGGGTGCCCTTCAGGCGTTGATCGATGCGCCAGAATTGCCCCCAAAATAGTAAAAGTACCAGCCAAATCAGCAGTGAGAGTAGTGTTGCCCCCAGTAACCCCAATGTCAGGCTAGACATCCATAACCTCCTCCTCGGTGTCTAAGGGTGTGAGCTGCTGATGCTGTTGGCGGCGCGATCGCCGCCGATATTTTTTCGGATCCAATAAAGGCTCTTGGTGCTGAGCACCGTGGCGATCCGTTTTCGTTTTACTGTGGGGAGCGGTGTCAACCCCGTAGTCTTTGATTGCTTCCAGTTCTGCAAGGCAACTCAGATAGAGTGGATAGCGCTCCCAATTGCCCCGCACTGCGCAGTTTGGCTCCTGACGGTGACGGCAATTGTCAAACTGGCAGGACTGAGTGGCCGATCGCTGGCGAATTTCTGGAAAGGCTTGGGCAAGCTGCTGGGGGGTGATGGCCAACAACTCTGGCTGATTAAATCCGGGCGTGTCGGCAATCCAGCCGCCCGTGGGCAACGGAAAGAGTTCGACATGGCGGGTGGTGTGCTGCCCCTTATGCCAATGCTCGGAAATTGCCCCGACGCGAATCTTGCCGTCAGGATGGAGGTGGCGAATGAGGCTACTTTTGCCGACCCCCGAAGGGCCACAGACAACCGTTACCTTGTTGCTTAGGGAACGGAGTAGCGCTTGCCATTGTTGACCTGCGGTGATGCTGAAGCCATAGCTGTTATAGCCCCAAGACCGCAGGCGATCGCGCCACAGGGTCTCTAGGGCGTCAGAGACCAAATCTGCTTTGGTTAGCCCCACTAGGATCTCAACCCCAAGGACTTCCGCGGTGATTAAAAAGCGGGTCATTTGCAGGGCATCGGGTTCGGGGTCGGCTAGGGCAAACAACAGTAACACCTGCTCTACGTTGGCGATCGCTGGCCGTTGCAGTTGGTTGCGCCGGGGGAGGACGTTGCTAATGGCACCGCGCTGCCCTTGCCAGTCGGGATGGCTGACCTCGACCCAATCCCCGACATACACGTGCTGGCCAATTTTCTTTAACCGCGATCGCCGCACACACAGCAATTCATCAATGCCATAGTAAGGCTGCCCTAGCCGCACACGGTAATAGTTCGCCTGCACCGCCCGCACTAGACCGAGCAAAGGGGCAACCGTCATGGGCGCTCAGCGGGTCGCTGCACCTGTAGTGCAAAATACTCGTGCCGTGGCTCCACCGTCAACACATCGTAGCCCGCCATCCGCAGACTATCGGGCACCTGCTCAATGGGTTCGCCCGCATCTAGCCACACCTCAAGGGGCTGCTGAGGCGCAAGCTGCTGGAGCCGCAGTTTTGTGCGTACAAAGTTCAAAGGACAGGGGGTACCCCGTAGATCAAGTGTTTCCATGCCGCTGGCTGTAACCTATCTGCTATTATAGGAGTGATGTGGGCGGGCTAAAACCCCTCCGCTTTAGCGAGGGGATACAGCCAACTCAGGGGGCTTTAGCCCTCTCTATGTGTTAAACTAGAGACGTGGAAAGTAGACGTATCAACTACGCGAAGAGACATCCTAGTACGGAGAAATCCCGGCAAGTAAGTCACTACCGCTTTGGCGGCAAGCCTAAACCACTGCAAGCAATGGCAGGATGTTGAGCGTATCGAATTGGCTAGTGTTGAAAAGTGCGAAACCACGAACCGAAACATAAACGTAGTCCCAATAGCAGAAATGCTTGAGGTGAGTAGGGGGTCTTTGACTGCCCCCACCCGCATTAAGTTGTGGGTGACAGCTCAAGGGAAAAGCGAAGCAACGCGGCTAGATCGG
>NZ_JAKLTV010000040.1:0-6432 GCF_022698185.1 Synechococcus sp. PCC 6717
GAATACGGTTCTTGTTAGTAATGCTGGGGCAAATGGTACTGTTGATGTATCTGCAAGCCTCAGCGAAGCCCTGCAGAACTTGGTCTAGCTTGACAATTTGCTCTGCAGTGGGATTTAGTTGACAGACAATGGTCAGTATTTGCTGTGGCATGAGTTCATTTTATGCGCTTAAATGGTACTATGGCAACTGAAGTTGCTAAAGGAGCTTTCCTCCCCGTACTTCAGTACGGGGCTTCCAGCCCTACCCGTTGTGAAGCAGGGGATGGACGGCGGCGGCAACAATCCGCTCGTCTGGCTCAAAGGCGCTCCCCTCAGCTAAAAAGGTTACCCAGCCATTGCTTGGCCTATAGACGTAACCGTTGCATTGTATAGAGCGCAAGATCTCGATAGCATCTTCCGGTTGCTCACTGCGCAGATGATAGCTTTCACTGAACTCACTCATCGTGGGTACCCATACTCGGCTATCGATTAATGTATCGCTCCAAAAGCTGCCGAATCGCCTGAAGTTCCGCCAAAATACTACTGAGCAGTTGCTCGGGTTGATCCTGTGGTACTGTTTTTAGTTCGACGTGAAGCTCGGTAAACCCCATAACATCACGGGCAAACCGTGCTACCTCGTTAGGGTGAAACAACAATGGTTCGCGGCGACTGCTACGGCGCTCGGGATTCAGACGCTTGGGATCAAAGGGAGGATTGATAACGTAGTTGTCACTATTGACGTAGCGGTAGATAGAGGCTCGGGAACGATGGAGGGTTTGCTGAACTTGTTCAATTGTCATCAGGTTGCTATCACTAGATAGTAATTTAGATCGCCGCATCAAAACTATTACTGAGGTTTATTGTTATCGATTTTATTTCAATGTAAGTGTAGAGGGATCAACTGTCAAGATTTAATGCGAATCTTTTGATTTAATTGCTGAGTTTGCCGCTGCTGCTGTTGTTCTAACAAACGGCTAGCAAAGGACAGGGCGGCTGCAGAGCGATCGCCCCCGGCCAAGTCCGCCAAGGCATGAAGGCGTTCTTCTCCATGGAGGGGATATACCGCAACCGTTGTTTGTTGCTGGTGTGCGGCGCTGAACTTTTGAACGTGGTAGTGGTGATCTGCCGCAGCAGCGATCAGGGATTGGTGGGTCACGCAAAGGGTTTGGTGGTGGCGGCTCAACCGGTACAAACTGTCGGCGATCGCCCCAGCAATACGCCCGGAGACCCCCGCATCAATTTCATCAAAAATCAATGTCTTCGCTGTTTGTTGTGTTGTTAGGCAGGTTTCTAATGCCAGTAAAAACCGACTAATTTCACCACCGGAGGCAACCTCCCCAAGCGGTTGTAAGGGTTGGCCAGGATTGGCACTCCACAGAAAGGTAATGTGATCACTGCCGTGGCTGCTGGGAGCTATGGACTCCAGTTGTACTTGGAAACGAGCATGGGGTAGCCCAAGGGGCTGGAGATGCTCAAGGAGTTCCGCTTGCAGTTGATCTGCAGCAGCAGCGCGCAGTTCATGGAGACGAGCGCTGGCAGTGGTTAGCTCTGTCATCCATGCCTGTACATGGTGCTCGAGATGCTCGTGAGTCATGGTGTGCTGCTGGATCTGGCTGAGTTCGGCAGCAATGCTATCGCGGTAGGCCATAACGCTCGCCAAGTCAGGCCCATACTTACGACACAGCCGTTGGAGCTGATGAATGCGGTTGCCAATCCTATCGAGGGTCTCCGGATCGGCCTCTAGGCTCTCAGCATAGGTGCGCAGGTGCCGTGCGGCCTCTTCGCCTTGGGCGATCGCCCCTTCGAGCAATTCTAGGACTGGAGCAAGGGAGCGATCTAAGGGCAGGAGCGCCTGTAGCGCCATTTGGGCTTGCCCCAATAACCCTGTGGCACTGGGTTCCTCCTCGTAGAGCCAGTAGTAGGCGCGCTGGCTGTGCTCCTGTAACTCATGGATGTGGCTCAGCCGCTGATATTGTTGCTGGAGGGTCTCCAACTCATGGGGGTCGTTCAGGTTGGCTGGCTCCAGTTCACTGAGTTGAAATTTCAACAGGTCTAGCCGTTGCAGTCGTTGTTGCTCTGCTTGGGTAAACTCTGCCAGTTGGCGCTGACTACTCTGCCACGCTTGGTAGCATTCAGACACCCGCTGACGCTGCGCCAGTAGCTCGACTCCCCCGTAGTGATCCAGCCAATCGCGCTGCTGGGCTGGGCTGGCCAGTTGAATGGCTTGCCCCTGCGCCGTCAAACGCACCAGATAACGCCGTAGTTCCTGTAGCTGTTGCCGATTGACAAGAACTCCATTTACCCGCGTGCGGCTGCGGAAGGTCTCTCCCTTGAGGCTAAATTCACGACTGCACAGCAGTTCTCCCCCCATATCTTCAATCTCTAGGCGCTGGAGCCATGCCTGTACCTCCGGTGTGAGGGTAAACACCGCTTCAATGTGTCCTTGGGTGCTCCCAGAGCGCAGGTGCCGCACCGTTAGTTTGCCCCCAAGGAGAGCATCAATGGCATCCAAGAGAATCGATTTCCCTGCCCCTGTTTCCCCCGTCAGCACGTTCAGACCAGGGTGAAATGTGACCTCTAACTCCGTGACAAGGGCAAAATTCTTAATCCGCAGTGTTTGCAGCATTCCCTTTAGGACTCCGGCAGCCAAGCGACTCTATTGTGGCACTCTTCCTTTCGTTGGAACGAGGACAGCTCACTTTTGCCATAGTGCGACTTGATTTTGTACCGCAGATTAGCCTACATAGTAGAAGGTAATATTTTGCAACATTTTGAGGAGCAACTGCTCGGATGATCACGGAGGCAGCAGCGATCCCAGCAACGGTGCCCAAAGAGTTTTTGGGGCCACCAATGGGGTTTAATCCAACCTTAGTCATGTTTTTTGCCGCATTTGCGATCGCCATTCTTTCGACGTGGGGATACGTTCAGGGAGACTGGCCGGGTTGGGTTTGCTTTGGCGCCAATATGCTGGCTCTACACCTAATGGGAACGGTGATTCACGATGCCTCCCACAATGTTGCCCACAGCAGTCGCCTTGTCAATGCCATTATGGGCCACGGCAGTGCCTTACTCCTTGGCTTTGTATTTCCGGTCTTCACACGGGTGCACATGCAGCACCATGCCAATGTCAATGATCCCGAGAATGACCCAGATCACTATGTGTCTAAGGGGGGGCCTTTGTGGTTAATTGCCCCTCGCTTTTTCTACCATGAAATTTTCTTTTTCAAGCGGCGGCTCTGGCGGAACTATGAATTGCTGGAGTGGGCAATTAGTCGGCTAATCTTAATTGCTATTGTGGTGTTTGCGGCTACTAGTGGCTACATGCACTATGTTCTAAATTATTGGTTTCTGCCCGCCGGGGTGGTTGGGCTGATGCTGGGGCTCTTTTTTGACTATTTTCCCCACCGTCCCCACACCGAGCGCGATCGCTGGCACAATGCCCGGGTCTATCCCAGTCCAATTTTGAACTTGCTTATCTTTGGTCAAAATTACCACCTGATTCATCACCTGTGGCCGAATATTCCATGGTATAAGGTGCAGCCTGCCTACCATGCCGTCAAACCGTTACTAGATGCCCACGGCTGTAAACAGACCCTTGGTATATTGGAACCGGGGAATTTTCTCCCCTTTTTATACGATGCTTTAGTGGGGCTGCACTTTCATCGGGTCGCCCCACCCTCTAAGACTCCTCCTCCCTCTTGAGGTGTTCCATGGTGGCTGAAGTCAGCGGCGATCGCCCCCCTGTTGTGGTGGTCGAAAACCTACAAAAGTCCTATCGGACAGGGTTTTGGCTGCGTACGGTGATCACCCCCCTGAAGTCCGTTTCCCTACAGGTG
Organism: Synechococcus sp. PCC 6717; assembly: GCF_022698185.1. NCBI lineage: Bacteria > Bacillati > Cyanobacteriota > Cyanophyceae > Synechococcales > Synechococcaceae > Synechococcus > Synechococcus sp. PCC 6717. The sequence continues at coordinate 3,816 of NZ_JAKLTV010000040.1, forward strand.
TACCAAGGAGAAACCTTTGGCCTCCTCGGCCCCAACGGGGCAGGCAAGACCACGTTACTCAAAACTCTGTTGGGGTTGGTACAACCTAGCGCTGGGCATGGCTTGCTGTTGGGGCGACCCTTGGGCGATCGCGCCATTCGCCAGCACATTGGCTATCTACCGGAAAATCCTTACTTTTACGACTATCTGACGGGTTGGGAATTTCTCGAGTTTACCGCTGGCCTGTTTGGCCTTAGCAAAGCCACTCGCCAAGAACGAATTCCACTGTTGCTAGAAATGGTGGGCTTAACCCTCAAGGATGCCCGCAATAAGCAAATGCGCCGTTACTCGAAAGGGATGGTGCAGCGGGTCGGCCTCGCCCAAGCCCTCATCAACGACCCAGACGTCGTGTTCCTCGACGAACCCATGTCTGGCTTGGATCCCCTTGGCCGCTATCAAATCCGTGAAATCATCCTATCTCTGAAAAAGCAGGGCAAAACCATCTTTTTTAATAGTCATGTTTTGGCAGATGTGGAGGCCATTTGCGATCGCATTGGTATTTTGGCCCAAGGGGAGCTAATTTGTACCGGTGGGGTGAACGAGCTCCTTGGCAGTAGCACGAGCTACCATGTGGAGGGCACGGGTGGCCATGTCGATGGCCTGCAGGAGTGGCTACACCCTCTAGAGATTCAAGGCGATCGCTGGCAAGGCGTGATTAACGTTTCACCGCAGCGCTTTTTAACCCTTGTGGAGGAAATGGGAGGACAAATTTTACACCTACGCCTCGCCCGCCCCACCCTTGAAGAATTTTTTGTCGAACAGTTGCGCCAGCGGGGGATTTACGTGAGCCATTAGGGATACAGGCCGCTGCTGGCAAAAGACCATCATACGTCTATTCAGCAACGCCAAATTTTCAAACTAGGGTAGTGCTCAAGATGGGATGTTTTATCGAATGTGAGCGAAAAACCCCGTCCGCTTGCGGCAGGAAGGATGTCAACATATCTATCCTCTTCTATGCTCTTCGTACCCCCTCTTCATGCAACAACGCCATTTGATACAGAAGTTCTGCCCGCTGCCAGTCTTCGGGGGTATCTATATCTACAACTCGCCAGTGGGGAATAACGAGTCCAACACCTGCGCGATGAATACTCACACCGGTCAGCCAAGCGTGTGCTGTTCCCCAGTAAAACTGGCCTGCATCATAGTAGGCGGGTTCTAAGTCTTGGGTGCGTACCTGTTCATACTCTGGGTAAAACGGTTCCATCCGACCGGTCTCGTGTCGCTTCAGTGCCCGCTGAATGGGTGAAGGAAATGTTGTTACCGGAAATGTGTAGGGAGCCTGCACACTCAGCAGTAGCTCTAGGGCTTTATTGAGATCCGCCGCGTGCAACAGGGGAACTGCCGGATAGATACAACAGACGTAGTCTATTTCCCAACCTTGTTTTTGCAAGACTTGGATGCCATGGGCAATGACCGGAGTGGTGCCTGTGTGATCATCTGCTAATACCGCTGGACGCGTAAATGGCACCTCTGCACCCCATTGAGTGGCCACAGTAGCAATTTCTGTATCCTCGGTTGAGACGACAATACGGTCAAACAGACTGGATGCCTGAGCGGCGCAAATAGCATGGGCTAGCATTGGTTTGCCACAAAAGTCACGTATATTTTTGCGGGGAATACGTTTACTGCCGCCCCGCGCTGGAATGATGGCGATCTTCATTCTTTTCCTCAAAGCGTCTATTGTAATCTATAAGCGCTAGACAAACCCTAGCTGTCTTTTTAGGGACTGCGCTAGCCGATCTATTGACCTATGTGCTGACCTCGCTACAGTTGGCCGTTGCCTTTCCCGCAGCCACGGGTGGGGTGTTGGCAGCCTTTGCTAAGTTTGCTGGCATTTTTGCCCTAACGCAAATTCCCTTAGCGATCGCTGAAGGTCTCTTGACGGTGATGGTTTGGAACTGGTTGCAAACCTACAACCGAGAAGAATTGCAAGTCCTGAATTTGATCAAGCAGGAGTCATAACCAATGAGCCGAAAGAATCAACGTTGGAACAATTGGGTATTGGTTGTGGCGGTAGTGGTGCTGGCGATCGCCCCATTATTGCTGGCGCGCAAAGCCGAGTTTAGCGGTGCTGACGCTGAAGCAGAAGCTGCAATTCAGGAGGTTAGCTCAAGCTATCAGCCTTGGTTTAATCCGGTCTTTGAACCAACCAGTGGCGAAATTGAATCACTGTTCTTTGCCGTCCAAGCGGCACTAGGAGCAGGAGTCATCGGCTATGTTTTTGGGCTATATCGAAGCAGGCACGAGCGACAGGCATCCCAACACCACCCAGAAGTGAGCCAGTAAAAAAGCAAAACTGGAAGAAATTCGAGAAGTAGTGCCAAGTCTGGCTCGAATGCATCAGGAGAAGGAATCGTTTAGAGCCATCTTTGAGCCAGCAAAAGATTGGGAAGATGGAACCTTTCAATTGCTCGATTGGTTAGCTCAAGCTCAGGATTCTTTTCAAGAGAGCGTAAGAACAATTTGTCGGTGGTTTGGTGAAGTCACCGCCTATTTTGATAATCACACAAATAGTGGTGTTGTCGAAGGTATTAACAATCAATTGAAGCTGATCAAGCGGTCAGGTTATGGGTTCAGA
>NZ_JAKLTV010000041.1:0-8255 GCF_022698185.1 Synechococcus sp. PCC 6717
TTCCGATCTTMMRAYCYCTCCGCTTTAGCGAGGGGATACAGCCAACTCAGGGAGCTTTAGCCCCTTTATATGTTAAACTAAAAACGTGGAAGTAGGCGTATCAACTACGCGAAGAAACATCCTAGTACGGAGAAATCCCGGCAAGTAAGTCACTACCGCTTTGGCGGCAAGCCTAAACCACTGCAAGCAATGGCAGGATGTTGAGCGTATCGAACTGGCTAGTGTTGAAAAGTGCGAAACCACAAACCGAACATAAACGTAGTCCCAATAGCAGAGATGCTTGAGGTGAGTAGGGGGTCTTTGACTGCCCCCACCCGCATTAAGTTGTGGGTGACAGCTCAAGGGAAAAGCGAAGCAACGCGGCTTCAGCCCGTTGCGTAGCATCCTTTGGGAATCCCCTCTCTTTCAAGGAGGGGAGAAGTCAAAGAAACCCTGCGCCATGAAGGCTGGCACGTCGTACAAGCCTGCTTTGCCGCCAAGCAAGACCTCGACTCCCTTGTGCCCGTGGGGATGCGGGTCAACCCCCGCATGGTTGCCGACCTCTATAACAAGAGCGGCTATCACCCTGCCGATATTCCCATTGAAGCAGAAGCCTTTGAAGCAGAGCGGGTGCCTAACATGACCCTAGAGGGATTGCAGCGAGAGTGTGCCGACTGGCTCAACCGCCCCAGCAAGGATTAGGTACCGCCCAGATCATCTCAATCGTCGTAAACGCTGGTGAGTGAACAGTTGAACGTTGCACTCAGCAAGACGATAAGGTGTAGGTGAACGACGAGTGTATGGTTTTGTAAACGTCAACAATTTTCGGGACAGGTTGTTAGCTTGCTTCTCTAATTAGAAAAAACTGTTTAGTAAAAATTATCACCGCACTAACGGGAGAGCCGGAGAACATAATCTATACCTATAGTTTGACATACTCCCTAGTCTGACGTCACAGAAATTCCAACAGTCTTACGGTATTTGTTTGTTGACAACTGATCGGCGATCCCCCTAGCTCAGTGCCGACCTCTGTTAGTGTTCCTGCGCCTGAGGAGCCACCGCATATATCCTACATTATTTCAATGTAGATGGATTACATATACAATCTTATCAAATTCATGACAATTCATGACCTGACAGTACATTAGTATTTCTTATTGCTAACGACGACCAGCGATCGCGTAAAGGTCAGGATTTAGCAGTGGTTGACTCTCAGAGAGCTGGGTTGGAAATTGATTTAGAAATTCTATAACATCTTGTTAAATCAGATCCTAAATGCTTCAACCACGATGTTAAGGTGTCAATAGCCAGCAAATTAGTGCATAGGCTTGTTTCGCTGCGATCGCCGCGAGTACGTTGTGTGTTTCCCTAGTTTTTGACACCATAAATTTTCTAATGGTGATATTGCCAGTGTGTTATTTACGATGAGTTCTGGTGAAAGGATTATAGACGGAATGGAAAAACCCAAGCCCCTAACCGGTAAGGCACTGCTACAGCGGCTTAATGAGATAGGCTACGTGACACGCAAAGAAGCAGCACGGCTGTGTGGTTACTATCGTATTACTGCCTCCGGTGAGGTAAAAACTGATTTATCGAAATTTTATAGCGCAATTTTGCAAGCCCGGGGTCTTGAACTAGAACCTCAGAAAGGGGCTGATCATCGTGATGGACGTGGGCGATCGCCCTCCTATCGGGTAACAGTTCATCAAAATGGACAAATTGTGATTGGGGCAGCCTACACCAAAGCAATGAATCTCAAACCAGGGGATACCTTTTTAATTAAGCGGGGATATAAGCATATCCACCTCTACCAACTGGAGGATGCGGCGCTGGATGGAGTTAAACCCGACACCGCCAACCCAGAGCGATGATTGGGTGGCAGTGATTGTTGGCAACAGTCGCCACCACTGGGCACTATTTCACGGGGTAGAGCTTGTGCAGTGCTGGCATCTGACCCCCAGGGAATCGCCGCCAGCCGTACTGCGTTTAGTCAGCGATCGCGAGTGTTGGGGGGGCAGTGTTGGCCGGGTGCCGCTTCAGGAACTCTGCCCCAATGCCTTTGGTCTCAGCTTGATGGATATTCCCATTCCTGGCCTCTACCCCACCTTGGGACTCGACCGCGCCCTTGGGCTGTGGGGGGCACTGCAGGTCTATGGGGCACCGGTTTGCGTGGTGGATGCTGGCACAGCCCTTACCTTTACCCTTGCCAATGCTGCTGGGGAATTTGTGGGGGGGGCAATTCTGCCGGGGGTGGGGGCCATGGGGCAGTGCTTGGCCGACTATACGGCAGCGCTGCCTAGGGTGGCCATTCCTGAAGGCGTGCCACCCCGTTGGGCGATGTCCACCCCAGAGGCACTGCAAAGCGGTGTGTACTTTGGCGTGGCGGCGATCCTCCAAAGTTATCTGGGTGCTTTTTACGCTGCCTATCCTACAGGTAAGGTGCTGGTCACTGGTGGCGATCGCGCCTTTATCAGCCAGCTCTTGGCAACCGATTTTCCGCAGCACCACTGGCAGGAAGACGAGCATCTGTGTTTTTGGGGTATTCGTGCCGCCCGCAACCAACGGTTAAGATAGAAAAGCACCGTGCACTACAGAGCCGATACTCCCATGGAGCGTGGCCGTGACTTTACTGATTTAGCCCTAGGGCTAGTGTCTGCCCAAAGCTTTCCGGCAATTGTCGGCATTGCAGACCACATGCTGAAGTCCTCCGATGTGCTGCTAGTGGGCTACGAAAAAATTGGCAGTGGCCATTGCACGGCCATTGTGCGCGGTCGTATTGCCGATGTACGCTTGGCCATTGAAGAAGGCGCAGAGCGAGCGCAGCAGTTTGGCCAAGAACTAAGTACCCTAGTGATTCCCCGCCCTGACCCTAACCTAGAGAAGATTTTACCCATTGGTAGCTTGCTAGCGCAGTTGACAACAGGCACCCGCGGCCACCGCCTGAGTGGTCATGCTGTCGGCCTGCTCGAAACTCGCGGCTTTCCGGCAATGGTAGGGGCTGCTGATGCCATGCTGAAGGCCGCAGATGTGATGTTGACAGCCTACGAAACCATTGGAGCGGGTCTGTGTACGGCCATTGTTCGGGGCACCGCATCCAACACAGCGATCGCCCTCGAAGCAGGGATGGCCGAAGCCGATCGCATCGGTGAACTCCACGCCGTAATGCTGGTACCACGGCCTCTTGAAGATTTAGATCAATCTCTCCCCCTTGCGCCAGCCCTGCAAAAAGAACTGCGCCCCTTACAACTGCCCCTCAACCTCAAACAAAAAGAAACCGAGCCACTTGTGCTCAATGCCGCCACCGAAGATGCTGTGGCCGTTGAAGCCTCACCAGAGGCACTACCGCTAGAGCCACCCTCTCCCTAGGCGCTAGCGTTCTCTTGTCTCGGGCGGTTCTAGAGGTTGTAACACCGTGGCTGCGTCCTTGAGCCACTCTAACAGTTGGCGATCCTCGTGCATGGCAGTATCCTCCAGAAGGGTGTGCAGTAGGGCAGGGGTTTGGCCGGTCACGCTTTGCCATGCCTGCATTAGTTCAGAATCCTCAGGCAGATGGTGAGGGTTGCTGCGATCGGCGATTAACCCTAAGCGTGCGGCTAAGTTGTGGCGGAGTTGCCCTTGGAGTTGCTGGCGGACAAAGCCTCTCTGCTGGGCGCGTTGCAGCACACCGGCTAAGGCGGCAATGTAGGTGGCACTATTACTGAGGGTGGCGACTTGCTCTTGCAGGGGTGGTCCAAAGCGCTGGCTCTGCTGCCACAGCAAAAAGATTAGAATCACCCCCAGTTGCAAACTAATGCCTAGCCATTGGGTACGACTGAGGTAGTCCAGCACACTGCGAGGCTGCAAGCCGGTGTCCACGTCTTCCGGGGTGCGTTGTCGATAGCCGTGCAGCCACTCGTCAAAGTAAATGGTAGTAATGGTAGTCGTGCTGGGTAAGCCCTGCAGGAGAGCGGCCACCGTAGCAAAGTTGGCCAGTTGGGTATGGCTGCCGTAAGCGTTGGCCACCAGCCACGGATAAACGCTCTGGAGTTGCTGCCCAGTTCTTTCACCGATGAGGGTGGTTTGGAGGTAGGCAATGAGACCATAGTCATCACTGAGGAGGGGGCGATAGCGGGGTGCTATATCGCGGGGTTGCAGCCGCCGTCGTGTTTCCACAAGGACAGACCCTTGAGAGGTCTGCAAGCGATAGCTAAAGGGCGCAGCGGTGGGTTCGCCGTGCCAATAAAAGCGGACTAAGGTGTTGCCATCTGCCATCCACTGGGCTAAATCCGCTGATGGGTCTCGGAGCCGACCACTGATTTGCAGGAGTACGTGCCCTTGGCCGGAGAGGTTGGGGTAGTCTCGCTGCCAGCGCTCCACCTTGAATCCTTGCTGTTCGAGGTACTCGTAAAACTGACGGCTGCCCCAAGGGGAATTGTCGTAGGAGGAACCCGCTTTTGCCGAGGGAGCAAGCGTCATGAGCAACACTCCGACCACCACTAGGACTAAAACGGAAAGCAACAGCAAAAGCCAGCGCCAGCGGGAGGGGGTCTTCATCGCGAGGGTGACTGGAGTTGAGGTTCAATGTCGAAGTAGGCGGCCTGACAGGTGGCAAGGGTCTGCGCATCTAGCGCTTCACCGCCGTAGTAACTGCGGCTGTGAACGTGGAACAGGTGTTGGATGCTGCGGCGCACGGTAGGCGATCGCTCCCCCAACTGAAACAGGCGTTCTAACTCCTGTAGATACTCCCGGTTCGTCCAATGGCTTTGTACCCGTAGCCMCCCCGCCTCTTGTAAACGGTATAAAAGCGCCATATAGAGTGCACGACACGCACCACTGTAGTCCCCAGCGAGTTGCCGAGCTTGGGCAAGCTCTAGCCACTCATGCACTAGCTTAGGTCGCTCTCTTGGGGTGGTTACTGGCATCGTCTGCAAGGGGCGCGATCGCCGCTGCCACCATCGCCACAGCCAACGTCCTAGTAAGTAAAGACTCAGGCCAAGAACCAACAGTAACAACCAGCGGAACAGCCATTGCACCCATGCTTCAAAGGTTGCACTCTCCTGCCACAGCGGTGAAGCTTCCGTGCGGAACAATTCTAGGAAGAAGTATTCTAGGGCTTCACTCAGTTGCCGCCACAGGCGATCGCCTTGCCAGCGGAGGGTTTCCAAAAAGGTCACGGGGGAGTCAGTAGATCAGAAGAGATCAGAACTTATGCCTCCGATTGTCGCACAAATAACACTGGGCACTCCGCATAGACCCGCACATAGTCCGACAACGACGTCCCTAAGAGTCGATCTAAATCCGGCAAGCTGCGGGCAATGGAGGGGCGGCGATCCGGAGACCCCAGTACCAGTAGATCTGCATTGGTGTCGGCGGCAATTCGGCAGATCTCTTCTGCGGGTTTACCGGTAGCGAGGACGCACTGGCAATCAATCCCCCGCTGTTTGGCAAGCCGCGCTGCCTCTGCAAGCACTGGATCCGTTTCTGCTGAACCCGTTTGAATATCAGAATGGCCTTTGAGATCTGGGTTGACATGGGCAACGATTAACTTCCCCCCCTTTAAGCCATCCATTAATCGCACTGCTAACTCCAAGGATGCCTTGGCGGCAGGCTGGGCATTGAGAGCCACCATAATGCGGTTAATTTTTTTCACGAACAGATCATCGCGCACCAAGAGCATGGGCCGTGAGGACAGCTGAAAGACGTACTGACTCACGGAGTTCGCTAGGATAGACTGCAACCGTTTGAGGCCACGGGAGCCCATGATAATCAAATCCGCATTGATCTCATCGGCAACTTGCAGCACGGTGTCTTTCGGGTCGCCTTCCCGCAACAGGGTATTGACGCTAATTACCGGATCGAGGTGCAGACGTGCCACTGCCTCCGCCAGCAGCTTCGCCCCCGCTTGGCGTTGTTCCGCCATGTCTTCGGCAGTAATTTTCGGGGGAATCACATGGAGCACGGTCACCGCCGCTCGCTGAATCGCTGGCAGTTCCATCAGCGACTTGAGCATTTGTTCGGATTGTCCTGTTCCCGAGTCTGCCAATAGAATATTTTCAATCATAGGTATCAAACTCCCAGAGGTTGGTGATCATCACGGCACGGATGGCCACTATTGACGATCTTAGGTCTGGGTGCCGGCGTTCTAGCAGAACTCCACAAATCTTAGAACCAACGGATTTGCGCTCCCGGTTCCTTGGCGGCGGCGGCTAAGGTCTCTACTGCGGTGGCCACGCTCACCGAGCCGATGTCGCCGTCGGCACGGCTGCGGATACTCAGGGTGTTGCTCTCCACTTCTTTTGCACCCACAATGGCCATGACTGGAATTTTCTGGGTTTCAGCATTGCGAATCTGTTTGCCGAGGCGATCGCCACTGCTATCTACACTGCTGCGTACCCCAACCGCTGCCAACTGCGCCGCTACCCCTGCAGCAAAAGGACGCTGCTCATCGCTAACGGGCAACAGACGCACCTGCTCCGGTGCCAGCCAGAAGGGAAAATCGCCAGCGTACTCCTCAATTAAAATGCCAATCAGCCGCTCTAGGGAGCCAAAGGGAGCACGATGAATCATCACTGGGCGGCGGCGGGTATTATCCTCGGCAATGTACTCTAAGTCAAAGCGCTCTGGCAGGTTATAGTCCACCTGAACCGTCCCCAGTTGCCACTCGCGGCCAAGGGCATCTTCAAAAATAAAGTCTAGCTTGGGGCCATAGAAGGCTGCTTCCCCAATGCCTAAAAAATAATCCATCCCCAGTTGCTCGACGGCCCGTTGGATGGCACCTTCGGCTTTCGACCATGCCTCCTCAGAGCCAATATACTTATCAGAACTCGGATCGCGGAAACTAAGGCGGGCTTTGAATTTATTGAGGTGCAAGCAGCGAAACACCGCCAGAATTAAATCCACAACATTCAAAAATTCGCTATCCAGTTGCTCTGGGGTAACAAACAGGTGCGAGTCATCCACCGTAAAGCCCCGCACCCGCGTCAGCCCCCCTAGCTCCCCGGACTGTTCGTAACGATACACCGTGCCAAACTCCGCAAGGCGCAGGGGTAAATCGCGGTAAGAGCGTAGCTCGCTTTTGTAGATCTGAATATGAAACGGGCAGTTCATGGGCTTGAGGACGAACCCCTGTTCCTGCGCAGCAGCAGCCTCATCCTCAGCCATGAGGGGGAACATATCCTCTTTATACTTTTGCCAATGGCCTGAGGTCTTGAACAAATCGACGCGGGCAATGTGGGGGGTCACAACGGGAAGGTACCCTCGCCGCAATTGCTCCTGCTTAAGGAAGTCTTCGAGGGTGGAGCGCAGAATGGTGCCTTTGGGCGTCCACAGGGGTAACCCTGGCCCGACGGGGTCAGCAAAGATAAACAGCCCCAGTTCTTTTCCCAGTTTGCGGTGATCGCGGCGGAGGGCTTCGGCTTTGCGGCGTTTGTATTCCGCGAGTTGTTCGGGGGTTTCCCAAGCGGTGCCGTAGATGCGTTGCAGTTGTGCCTTGGTTTCGTCACCGCGCCAGTAAGCACCGGCAACACTTTCAAGGGCGATCGCCTTCGGGTTAATGTCGCCCGTATTTTCGACGTGAGGCCCCGCACACAGATCCCACCATTCATCGCCAAGATGGTAAATGGTAATTGGCTCTTGGAGATCTTCAAGAATTTCTAGCTTATAGGGTTCACCCAGTGCCTTGATCCGCCGCCGTGCTTCCTCACGACTCACTTCCTCGCGAATCACCGGCAGGTTGCGTTTGATAATTTTGACCATTTCCTTCTCGATCTGTTTTAGATCTTTTTCACTGAAGGGGTCAGGGTTATCAAAGTCGTAGTAAAACCCATTCTCAATCCACGGCCCAATGGTTACCTGTGCCTTCGGGAAGAGTTTTTGCACTGCCATCGCCAGTATGTGGGAGGTCGTATGGCGAATGCGCTTAATCTGCTCTGATTCACTCGTTTTCGGAAGATGGATAGGCTCAGGGGAAACGTCGTTGGACATAGAAAAGCCGCAGGTGAAGCTTAAGGTAAGACTTCTATTGTATCTTGGGGGTGCGCGGCACAGCCTTCACGCCTCCCTAGGCGTTGGCACATAATGAATACTCCTGCACCTGCTAAGCGAGGTGGCGGTGTCTTAATTAGTAAGGATTTATAGGAGTGATGTGGGCGGGCTAAAACCCCTCCGCTTTAGCGAGGGGATACAGCCAACTCAGGGGGCTTTAGCCCTCTCTATGTGTTAAACTAGAGACGTGGAAAGTAGGCGTATCAACTACGCGAAGAAACATCCTAGTACGGAGAAATCCCGGCAAGTAAGTC
>NZ_JAKLTV010000042.1:0-11972 GCF_022698185.1 Synechococcus sp. PCC 6717
ACTGTTTCACATCGGGTATGGCTGGAAGCCCCGTACTTCAGTGCGGGGAGGAAAGCTCCTTTAGCAACTTTAGTTGCCTTAGGTTATAATTGTACTGCGGACACCAGAAACGGTTGTTTAAGGCACTGGTAACGGTCGATTGGGGGTGTTGTAAACCACCCCAGAGGCTCGCGGTTGGCTTGCTAACTGCAGGGCTACTAAAAGCTCCCTGCTTTAGCTGGGAGTAGTTTACAAAGGCATCAATGGCATACTGCTGCTGCGGATCTAGGCTTAGATAGGTTGTCTGCCTAAAAAAATCCAGCAACTGCAAAAACTCCTCTGAGAGGGCATCCCACTGCTGCTGGCGATACAGATCGAGCAACCCGTTTGGCTGGAGTATCCAAGACGAGGCGGCCGGGGATGGCGGTGCAGTTGTCATGAAATCTTGCTCGTGCTCCACTCAATCCCCAATCCTAGCAAACCCTCTAGACCAACACATGGGAGGAACGGGACTGTGCTGGACGTTGGTGGGGTTTCACCCCATTGTGCCTGTGGCGACCGTTCACGGGTTCGAGGTGCAGACGATAGCCCACATTGCGTACCGTTTGAATGAGACGCGGTTGCTGGGGATCAAGCTCTATTTTTTTGCGTAAAGATAGAATATGCGTATCGACAGTGCGTGGGTTATCAATACTTTCGGGCCATGCCCTGCGCAGGAGTTCTTGACGACTGAGGGGTGTGCCTCCCATTTGCGTGAGCACATAGAGCAAACTAAACTCTTGGGGTGTTAGATCGACCGGCATATTCCGGACAACAACTCGTCGTTGCACCAAATCCACTTGCAACTCACCTAGATTCAGAACGCTAGGTAAAAACGGACGGCTACGGCGCGTGAGGACTTCGACCCGGGCTAAAAACTCCTGCATCCCAAACGGCTTGGCAAGATAGTCATCGGCACCTGAGCGCAAGGCGGCCACAACATCTGTTTCATCGCCGTGAGCCGAAAGTACTAAGATAATGGCCTGCTGCTGATAGTGAAGCCAGCGGCACAGATCAAGGCCATTCCCTTCATTTAAGTCGAGGTCTAGGACAACAAGATCGGGATGGCGCTGTTGAAAGACCTCTTGCCCCTGCTGACACCCACTGGCCAAGTGAACGGTATGGCCAACCTGCTGTAAATGCCAGCCTAGGAGAGATCGGAGGTGGGGGTTGCTCTCAATAATTTCGATATGCACAAACATAAGCCATTGCCCCACATTAGGAGAGGAGTAAACAGTAACAAGCAACAGGTAACTTTCTTGTGAATGTTTACCGCCCATGAGACGAACTGTTCATCAGCGGTGTCCCAATCCCATCATAAAGAGAGGGTTAAGTGTCCTCTCCCAAGGGTATTTCACTGGAATTGGATGCTAATTTAGCAAATTTATCCCTAACTGTTTCGTAACCCCAGCAACAGATTTAAGGCTTTTCAGCGAGATCTTAAGGTTCCATCTGTACCGCAGGGTCAAGAGCATCGCCAAACCATACCACTGCATAGCCTCTGTAAATGCCAATGCCAATCGCTTGCCATGTCATGGATTAGCATATCCCTTAATTGAGGAGAACACTGCGATGGGCAGAGCTACGCTGCCATGAGTTAAACGCAGCAGCAGTAGTGGCACGATAGGGGTGAGCTTGGCCAACAGCGTTTTCGTAGGCGTTAGTGGGGTAGGGCGTACCAAGACGTTGCGGAGCCGTCCACATGCAGGGATAGGTACTGGGTGTAGCTGGGTTGTAGGGACAGTTGCTCCAACTGTGAGTCACCGTTGCAACGTGCTGGTCTAGATCTTGCACAGGGCGGTTGGCCGACGTTGCATGATGAAGGGAGGAGTGAGGATGAGTTCTCATGCAATGTCCAGAATGCCAATCGACTCATATCCGTAAGAACGGGAGGAGAAGAGGTAAGCAAAATTACATTTGTGTCAGTTGTTATCCGCAATTCGTTGATAACTACAGTGGCGCTCAACGATATAGTGATGACATCCAGCAACAATGCTGAGGCATGTATGTCAATGGCTTGGGGTGTCAAGGCATTGACGCGAGCATCGTTACCGCATGATCAATTACGAGTATTTTCAAGCTGAAGGCGTTTGTGTCATTGGCGGTGGGTGTGTTGAGTCTTGGGTGAAACAGATTGACCGGCGGGTTCAGATATCAGGAGCCAGTTGGCATCCACGCCATGCACCCCAAGTGCTAGCCCAATGCAGGTATGGTGCTTTATTTTGGAGTTGGCATCCTTGGGATACTTTACGCTGTGTTTAACATATTGCCCGTAGCTAAGGCTAGGAGATTCCCCTAAGGTTGTCCTTTAGGATTACTGGTTCAGTGGCCGCACTTACAAACTCAACTTGCTTTGCATTAGCAGAGGTGCTTGTCTCTCTAGTCGTTTACTCTTTATTGGAGATGTTTCCGTATGTCCTACGATACACCCTAGATTTTACAACATTTCAGCACCTTATATCCCCATGTCTCAAGGCAGGGGCTTTAGGGCGCTTTGTCGGTGAAAACGTTATTAGATGCGTCATGCTTTGCTGTAGAGGCACAGCATTAACCTCATTGGGACCCTAGAGGTCATCTTCTTTTTTCAGCCAGTAAGGAAGTTAGGGTGTAAACATGGTCAAGCCGCTCTTGTTGTTAATACCAAGCATCATGTTAGGCTCGTTCTCGTTGCTACCTCAAGAGCACGGGAGATTCTCGCTCGTCAGATAAAGGAGGATGCCACGACCCGCCGCTGGGATCGATACTACTCCCTGCTTTTTGTTCACGGAACTGTGCTATAACCCCGGTCGTTTAAGCTAACTATTAAAAATTAACCTGCGCTGTCTTGTTGGCTACTACGGAACATGGTATAGAGATAGGATTACTATGACTTCATTGAGGAAACGGCTGGCCTAGGTTAAGGCCATATATCTTTTAGGCAGAAAATATGCCAAACATTTCTGAAATAGTATCACAACCTAAAAGGTGATAAAATGTCGTTACTCTACGTAAGAACTTGAATTTTTAAAGCAGTTATGGTTATCTAAATAATAGGCTCACTATTATTGAGTTGGCTGTCATCTGATCGACAATCAACTATCTAAGTCGTCAATGAAGGACAGCATTTAACGGTTGATAAGGTAGGTTAAAATGGGACGAAAACGAGTAGAACCTCTCACGGGTGCTGCTTTACTAGACAAAGTCAAAGAACTCGAACATCTTTCTAAGGCAGAAAAGGCAAAAGCCTGTGGCTACTACACGGTTACTCAAAGTGGTGCTGAGCGGATCAGCAAGATGAAATTTACTAATGCCTTGCTCGAAGCGTTGGGGATGAATCTTGACAGTAAGAGCGGGCGGAGTGGTAGTCGGGGTGGCCGTAGTGCCAGCTATCGGATTACGGTACAAGCCAATGGCAACTTGCTGATTGGTTCTGCCTATACGAAGCAAATGAATCTGAAACCTGGGGATGAGTTTGAAATTAGCCTTGGGCGTAAGCATATTCATCTCAAGCAGGTCAGCAGTAATGGTCAGCCCACAGATCCCGACTAGATCCCGAAGCCACCACCACCGGGGGTAGCCACTCGCAGGCGATCGCCCGGCTGCACTTGAATAGTCACTGTTCCTGGCAACGTTTGAGGAGGCTGGTTGAGGGGCAGTAACTGATTTTGCCCCGTTGCCCCGGCTTCCCCACCAGCTAAGCCGAAGGGTGGAATGCGGCGTGACTGGCTCAGAAGGCTAACGGTCATGGCTTCGCGAAACTCGAGAACTCGCACTGCGCCATCGCCCCCCCGGTGCCTCCCCTTCCCACCACTCCCCGAGCGACGACGAAATTCCCAAATGATGACTGGATAGCGGCTTTCAAGAACTTCAACATCCGTCAGCCGTGAGTTGGTCATGTGGGTTTGCACGGTGCTAGCCCCCTCAAAGGTGGCTCCTGCCCCTGCACCACCACAGAGGGTTTCGTAGTATTGATAGCGGTCATTGCCAAAACTCAGGTTGTTCATGGTGCCCTGAGAGGCTGCCATAACCCCCAGTGCGCCATAGAGAAGGTTGGCAAGGGCTTGGGAGGTTTCGACGTTCCCAGCTACAACCGCAGCAGGGTAGGTGGGGTTAAGCAGGCACCCGGTTGGAATACGCAGGGTAATGGGTCGTAAACACCCTTCATTAAGGGGAATATCCTCTTGGACAAGGGTACGAAAGACGTAGAGCGCCACCGCCTTAGTGATGGCGAGGGGGGCGTTAAAGTTGTCGCTGCGTTGGGGTGAGGTGCCGCTGAAGTCGAGAAGCGCAGTTCCTTGCTCAGGGTCAATGGTGATCTGTACCTGAAGGCAACTACCGTTGTCCATGTCTGTCCGAAACGTTCCGCTGGCCAGCGATCGCAAACACTGGCGCACGCACTCAGCAGCATTGTCTTGGGTGAATTGCATATAAGCAACCACCACCTCCCGGCCATAGCGATCGCAGAGGCTGCGTAGCTCCTGCATGCCGCGCTGATTGGCGGCAACTTGTGCTTGTAAATCTGCTAGGTTTTGCTGGAGATGTCGGACAGGGTAGGGTGTTGCCGTTAAACATTGGCTGATGGCCAGCGTCTGAAACACCCCTTGATCTACAAGGAGGACGTTATCCAGCAGTGCCCCTTCTTCAGCAATCGTCGTGCTGTTGGCGGGCATTGACCCCGGACTCATACCACCAATATCCGCATGGTGCCCCCGCGAGGCCACAAAGAATGCGGGGCGTGTTTCCCTAGGCAAAAAGACAGGGGTGATTACGGTAATATCAGGGAGGTGAGTGCCGCCGCGGTAGGGATTGTTCGTGGCAAACACCTGACCTGGGCGCAGGGTATCGCCCTTCTCTGCCAGCAGTGCCTTGACACTTTCCCCCATGGAGCCAAGGTGAACAGGGATGTGGGGAGCATTGGCCACGAGGTTGCCCTGATGGTCAAAAAGGGCACAGGAAAAGTCTAAGCGTTCTTTGATGTTGACCGAGACACTGGTGTGTTGCAGGGTGACCCCCATCTGCTCGGCAATGGCGCGAAAAAGCTGCTGAAAGATGGCTAGCTGTACCGGATCGGCAACGGTTGGCCGCTGCCGTGGTTGGGGTACTGTTGGGGCGGCCATAGGAGATAACCAGAGGCCGCCTTGGGGGTCAACTTTAGCCTGCCACCCTGCCTCTACTACATTTGTGCCTGTCCCATCCAGAATGAGGGCTACCCCTTGGATGACTGTATTGCTAGGGAGTGCCTGCCGCTGGTACACTGGCGCCAGATGCCACTGCCCCTGACTATAGACACGCACGGTGGCCAAGGGCTGTGAGCTGACGTAGGGTCGGGAGTCCGTTACCGCTGGGGGTGGCTGACACGCTACGGCTTCAACGGCAATTTGGCCTATCCGAAGCGATCGCCCCGCTAACACAAAGCCATAGCGATCCTGATGTGCCTGAGTAAAGGCTGCCGTCATGGTGGTGACATCGTCCCACGGAATCCACAGGGTCGAGTCCGTGCCCTCATACCCTAGCCCCGCGCGAACATGGGTTTGCACACTTTGTGCACTCACCCCTTGAGTCACTAAATCCCCTAGTGCCTGTTGCCGGAGTTGTTCAATCGTTGCTGCAAGGTGGGACACCGTCTCTGGGGTTAAAGGGCGTTCAATGGTTTGCTCTTTGAGTACCCGTAGCTCTGCTTGGCCAATGCCGTAAGCGGAAAGCACCCCCGCATACGGGTGGATATAGACTTGTGGCATCCCCAAAACCTCGGCAATGAGGCAGGCATGTTGGCCGCCAGCACCACCAAAACAGCAGAGGGTGTATTCCCGTACATCGTGCCCCTGCTCTAAGGAAATTTTTTTGATTGCCTGCGCCATGGTATGAACGGCAACCGCAATAAAGCCAGTGGCCACTGCTTCCGGTGGTACCTGCTCTCCCGTGGCCTTGGCGATCGTGGTGGCAAGCTCGCCAAATTTGTGGATCACCGTCTTGTGATCAAGGGGTTGTTGACCATCCACGCCAAACACTGACGGAAAATAGTCAGGTTGAATCTTCCCTAGCAAAACATTGGCATCGGTGATGGTTAGTGGTCCACCGCGGCGATAGGCAGCAGGCCCGGGGTTTGCCCCCGCAGAGGCTGGCCCCACTTGGTAGCGTCCCCCGTGAAAGCGCAGAATCGACCCCCCTCCTGCTGCGACAGTATGCACCGCTAACAGGGGCGATCGCACCCGTACACCAGCGATACTGGCTTCTTCCCAGCGTTCATACTCTGGCCAAGGGGTCGTCTGGCTGTGCCGGTAGTGACATACATCGGTAGATGTCCCCCCCATATCCAGACCAATCAACCGCTCAATACCGGCGGCCAAGGCGGTTTGCACCACACCCACCATCCCGCCCGCAGGCCCTGAGAGTAAGCTATCTTTACCGCGAAAAAAGGAGGCCGCCACCACGCCGCCATTGGACTGCATACAGTAGAGGGGAATCTCCCCTAATTCAGCCTGAACCCCTGCAAGGTAGCGGTGGAGTACAGGGGACAAATAGGCATCGACAACGGTGGTATCCCCACGGCTGACCAGTTTGATTAAGCCACTGACTTCGTGGGACACCGATACCTGAGTGAAACCAATGGCGCGAGCCAGCTCAGCAATTTGCATCTCATGGCGGGGGTAGCGATAGCCATGCACCAAGACAATGGCACAACTGCGGATGCCTTTGGCATAGCAAGATCGCAATTGTGGCTCCAATGCCGCCACATCAAGGGGGACTAATACCTCGCCGCTGGCACTCAGGCGCTCTCTGACTTCAATGACCTCAGCATAGAGTGGCTCAGGCTGTTGAATCGCAAGGGCAAACAGATCCGGACGCTGTTGGTAGCCAATAGCTAAGGCATCGCCAAACCCTTCGGTAATTACAAGTACTGTTGGCTCTCCGGTGCGCTCCAGCAGGGCATTGGTGGCAACCGTGGTGCCCAGTTTAACGATCTCAACCGTCTCTGCCGGTATGGGGTCACTGGCCTGTAGCCCCATCAAAGAGCGAATGCCGGCCACCGCTGCATCCCGGTAGTGCTCTGGATTTTCTGATAGGAGCTTATGAACCAGAATTTGGCCGTTGGGGTGCCGCGCTACAATATCGGTAAATGTGCCCCCGCGATCAATCCAGAATTGCCATTTCATTCCTACTTCGCCTGAACCCAGCGCTCTTTCAGTATCCTACGGTGAGGGCTAGCTGTTTTGTCTTCTGCCCTTAGAATCCCCAAAGGCTCAAGGCTATTGGTGGGCGTTGACAATTCAAGATAAGTTGAAATAACGTAGGAATGACCTGCTGGAGCAGCCACAATGGGTATTGGCATCGGCATTAACGGCTTTGGACGTATTGGCCGCTTAGTGTTGCGAGCCGCATGGGCTTGGCCTGAACTGGAGTTCCGCCACATTAATGAGATTCAGGGGGGCACAACGGCAGCCGCACACTTGCTGGAATTTGATTCGGTTCATGGTCGTTGGCCACAGGCGATTCATCCCACGGAGGGGGCGATCGCCATTGCGGATCAATCGATCACCTTTTCTGAGGCGAAGCATCCTGAGGATGTTCCTTGGGGCGATTACGGTGTAGAGATTGTGCTGGAGTGTTCTGGCAAGTTTCGCACCCCCAAGCAGTTAGCTCCCTATTTTGCCACGGGGGTGAGAAAGGTTATTGTGGCCGCGCCCGTTAAAGAGGAAGCGCTCAACATTGTCATGGGGGTCAACGATCATCTTTATGATCCGCATACCCATCATTTACTCACGGCGGCCTCCTGCACCACCAACTGTCTGGCGCCTGTGGTCAAGGTCATTCACGAAGCCTTGGGGATTCGTCACGGCTTAATTACCACAATTCATAATGTCACGAATACCCAAACCGTTGTCGATGCCCCGCACAAAGACTTACGC
This sequence comes from Synechococcus sp. PCC 6717, assembly GCF_022698185.1. NCBI lineage: Bacteria > Bacillati > Cyanobacteriota > Cyanophyceae > Synechococcales > Synechococcaceae > Synechococcus > Synechococcus sp. PCC 6717. Next base: position 7,905 of record NZ_JAKLTV010000042.1, read on the forward strand.
CGCGCTCGCTCTAGCCTGATGTCCTTGGTGCCCACCACCACTGGTTCTGCCACAGCCATTGGCCTGATTTATCCTGAGTTGCAAGGGAAGCTGAATGGGTTGGCGGTACGGGTTCCCTTGTTGAACGCCTCCCTAACCGACTGTGTGTTTGAAGTCAGCCGTGCCACGACGGTTGCTGAGGTGAACACATTCCTAAAGACGGCAGCAGCCGGTGACCTGAAGGGTATCCTCGGCTACGAAGAGCGCCCCCTTGTATCTATTGACTACTGCAACGATCCCCGCTCCAGTATTATTGATGCCCCCTCAACCCTTGTCGTCGATGACACACACGTGAAAATTCTGGCGTGGTACGACAATGAGTGGGGCTACAGTAACCGCATGGCTGAACTCGCTCGCTTAGTGGCGACAACCCTTCCCTAAGGATCAGGAGAACTGGCATGGCCGCTTCCACCAGTGTGCGCAATTACATGATTGTTACCCTTGCCTACTGGGGGTTCACGATCACCGATGGCGCACTACGGATGCTTGTGTTGCTCTACTTTAACCAGATTGGCTACACCCCACTGGAAATTGCCTTTCTGTTTTTGTTTTATGAAATCTTCGGCATTGTCACGAATTTTTTGGGGGGCTGGATTGGCTCTCGCTTAGGCTTAAATGTAACCCTGTACGCGGGGATTGGCCTACAGGTGGTGGCGCTGGTCTTGCTGACCCCCCTGACCCAAGCGTGGCCGCTATGGTTTGCCATTCCTTACGTTATGGCGGCTCAAGCTCTTTCAGGGGTTGCCAAAGACTTAACAAAGATGAGCTCGAAAAGCGCGATTCGCTTGGTGGTGCCTCAAGAGGCGGAGTCGCGGCTGTTTAAGTGGGTTGCGGTTTTAACGGGATCCAAAAATGCCCTTAAAGGGGTAGGCTTTTTTGTGGGTAGTGTGCTGTTGACAGTGGTGGGCTTTGCCGCTGCCCTATGGATCATGGCGATCGCCTTGATGTTCATTCTCCTAAGCGGGTTGCTGCTACCGCGGGGGATGGGACAAATCAAAAAGAAAATCAAATTTCAGCAACTGTTTTCTAAAAGTAGAGCCATCAATATTTTGTCGGCGGCACGCTTTTTTCTGTTTGGGGCGCGGGATGTCTGGTTTGTGGTGGGTTTGCCCGTGTTCCTGCAAAGTGAACTGGGGTGGTCTTTTTATCAGGTGGGGGGGTTTTTGGCGCTGTGGGTCATTGGTTATGGTGCCGTTCAGTCGTCGGCACCTATTTTGCTGCGCTACCTGAATCGGGGGCGATCGCCCCAAGCCTCAACCATTCAATTTTGGACGTTTGCCCTAACACTTGTCCCTGGGGTCATTGCCCTTGGACTCCTGAGTCGCTGGGATCCGAACGCCGTCATTATTGGTGGGCTATTGCTGTTTGGCCTTATTTTTGCCATGAACTCCGCCGTACACTCCTATCTGGTGTTGGCTTACACCGACGATGAAAAAGTTGCCTTGAACGTGGGCTTTTACTATATGGCCAACTCGGGGGGGCGGCTAGCGGGCACAGTCCTCTCCGGTTGGGTGTATCAAGTGTGGGGGTTAGTGGGGTGCCTATGGGTATCGATGGTGTTTGTCCTTTGTGCGGGGCTAATTTCCCTGAAGCTAGAGGATCCCAAGGGGCAGCCACCGCCTTTATCCTTTGTCGCAGGAGACGGGGAGTAAGGTAGGATGGGAAGCCAAAGAGGCTGAACAAGGAGGCACCGATGGGTGAGGCAAAACGGCGTAAGGACACCCTAGGAGAAAATTACGGTAAGGAAAAAAGTCGTTGGTTCCAGAAAGAGCAACTGGTGCTGCTGCAAACGTGGCTGACTCGCGGCACATGGGTGGGGATTGGCCTGTTGGTGGTTATTTGGTTAACCGTTCGCTTCATTGGCCCGAGTTTCGGCTGGTGGCAGTTAGCGGCAAACTAGGGAACCGATGTTAGATTTACTGGCCATAATTGCTTGGTACGCCGGGGGCGTGGGGGTTGAGCACATCCGTCCTGTGCTGTTTCCAACGGAAGTGGCACTGCAACAGTATAGCGATCGCTACTTGCAAGGAATTGCTCAGCAAGGCTTTCCGATAACGGATCAGGGAGTCTGGGTGCAAACCGCTCATCAGTTGCTTATTGATCACCAAGGCGATCGCCCCTTACCGGCGGCCTCCATTACCAAAGTTGCCACCAGCTTAGCAGTGCTAGCAAATCATCCCGCTGACTATCAATTTGTAACCCGTATTGGCACCACAGGCACCCTGAGCAATGGCACCCTCAATGGCGATCTAGTGGTTATCGGGGGCAACGATCCTCTATTTGTCTGGGAAGAGGCGATGGCGATCGCTCAAGGGTTGAATCGCCTAGGCATTCGCAGAATCAACGGAAATCTGGTGATCGTGCCCCCCTTCAGCATGAACTTTTACCCAGAGCCAAGCACTGCGGCTGATCTGTTCAAGATTGCCCTTGATCACCAGCGTTGGCCTGCTGACGCCCAAGCCGCTTACAGGGCGCATCTACACGGTCAACCTCGCCCCCAGTTAGCGATTGCTGGCACAACCCGCATTCAAGCTAGTCCGCCCGCCAACGTGACCCTTCGTCTTGAGCACCGCTCCCTGCCGCTGCTAGAAATTGTGCGCCAGATGAATATTTACAGCAATAATGACATTGCGGACACTCTTGCTAAACTTGCCGGAGGGGCAGCCACCGTTGCCCAGATTGCTGCTGCCAAGGCTCAGGTGCCGCCCCAAGAAATTCAACTCATCAATGGCTCTGGCTTAGGGGTAGAAAATCGTATCTCGCCCCGCGCCGCCTGCGGAATGCTTTTTAGCTTGCAACAGGAACTGGCCGCCAAAAACTACAGCCTTGCCGATATTTTACCCATGGCGGGACGGGATGGCGGCACCCTAGAGAATCGCCAACTCCCTGCAGCAACGCTGATTAAGACAGGGTCTCTATGGAACGTTAGCGCCCTTGCTGGCGTGTTACCCACCGCGAAGTACGGCACGGTTTGTTTTGCCCTCTTCAATGGCGGTGGKAATTTKTGGGGGTTCCGCCACGGTCAAGATCGCTACGTTCAACACCTTAGCCAAACCCTGCAACCTAGCCAAGAACGAGGCGCAGAGTTTCAAGGCCATGCCGCACCCCCTCGGTTTGGGGATCCACAGCGAATACAGGTGATCGCTGCGCCATAGCTAGGCAACCGTCCTAGAGACTGCTAAAATAAACTCATAACGAGTTTGATTAAGCCAATGCAAATTTTAGACTTGCCCCTGAATGCCATTCGTCGTCCGCTGATCCGCCAGACGGATCCTGCCAAAGTGGAAGCTCTGATGGCCTCCATTGCCGAGATTGGCCAGCAGGAGCCAATTGATGTTTTGGAAGTGGAAGGGCAGTACTATGGGTTTTCTGGTTGCCACCGCTATGAAGCCTGCCAACGCTTGGGGTTAGCCACCATTCGGGCGCGGGTACGGCGTGCGCCTCGCTCCGTCTTACAATTACACCTTGCCTGAGCGGCGATCGCCCCATCGAGTCTTAGAACAGCTCTCCAAAAGGTGGTTAGCCTTGACTTCTCCCCTCTTTGAAAGAGAGGGGATTCCCAAAGGATGCTACGCAACGGGCTGAAGCCGCGTTGCTTCGCTTTTCCCTTGAGCTGTCACCCACAACTTAATGCGGGTGGGGGCAGTCAAAGACCCCCTACTCACCTCAAGCATTTCTGCTATTGGGAATACGTTTATGTTTCGGTTCGTGGTTTCGCGCTTTCCAACACTAGCCAATTCGATACGCTCAACATCCTGCCATTGCTTGCAGTGGTTTAGGCTTGCCGCCAAAGCGGTAGTGACTTACTTGCCGGGATTTCTCCGTACTAGGATGTTTCTTCGCGTAGTTGATACGCCTACTTCCCACGTCTCTAGTTTAACACATAGAGAGGGCTAAAGCCCCCTGAGTTGGCTGTATCCCCTCGCTAAAGCGGAGGGGTTTTAGCCCGCCCACATCACCCCTATAAGCATTCAACGCGATGCACCTTGAACAGTGGCCTCCCCCTCGGTAGCGTCTAAGGTGATGTAG
>NZ_JAKLTV010000043.1:0-11021 GCF_022698185.1 Synechococcus sp. PCC 6717
CTCTTCCGATCTGGCAGGATGTTGAGCGTATCGAACTGGCTAGTGTTGAAAAGCGCGAAACCACGAACCGAAACGTAAACGTAGTCCCAATAGCAGAAATGCTTGAGGTGAGTAGGGGGTCTTTGACTGCCCCCACCCGCATTAAGTTGTGGGTGACAGCTCAAGGGAAAAGCGAAGCAACGCGGCTTCAGCCCGTTGCGTAGCATCCTTTGGGAATCCCCTCTCTTTCAAGGAGGGGAGAAGTCAATACCGCAATTCATCTCACGCCTCAATCAACGATTTGAAGCGGAGGATTCTTGCAGTTATATGCTAAAATTGCCTAATAAAGTCGTGATCACCTTAGTTATTCACCAGCTTCAGGCGGGTGGTCAATAGCTCTGAGGATGATGATGATGACTTAAACGCCGAAGTCTAGTACTCTGCTCGATCTAACGTGCCTACAAAAGGCTACTGTATAATTTATAGCCGCTGATTCATTATAAGGGTTTGACCTATGTCCAGTGCATTGTCCGTCACTGATGCCACCTTCAAAGAAGAAGTTTTAGACAGTGAACTTCCTGTCCTTGTTGACTTTTGGGCGCCGTGGTGTGGACCGTGCCGGATGGTTGCCCCTGTGGTTGATGAAATCGCCAACCAGTATGCGGGCAAGGTCAAGGTGGTTAAGGTCAATACCGATGAAAACTCCAAGGTAGCCACTGACTACGGTATTCGTAGCATCCCTACCCTTATGATTTTTAAAGGTGGCCAAAAAGTTGATATTTTAGTTGGCGCAGTTCCCAAAACAAAAATTGAAGCGACTCTTGAGCAATTCCTTTAGAATTTTTTGCTTCAATCAATTGCGTGACGCACCTTAACCCGATGGTGACGATACAGCAACCGATTGTGATTTATGTGAATGGAAACCCTCACAGCCTTGAGCGATCGCTCTCGATTCTGGAGCTTTGTCAGGTTTTAGGGATTCATCCTCGCTTGGTGGCTATTGAATATAATGGCGAGATTTTGCATCGCCAGTTTTGGCAGGCAACTCAGGTCAATAGCGGCGATCGCCTCGAGATTGTCACCATTGTGGGGGGCGGTTAATGGGGCGACGGCCCTGGTGGCTGCTTGTGCTGCTAGTGTGGTGTTGCACCCTTATTGTGGGCAGTTGTCGTGTCTCTGTTGCCCCTCGCGCCAATCAACTGGTGAGTGCTGTTACTGCCGACCCCAAAACCTTTAACTACGCCCTCAGCCAAGAGTCCCCTAACGTATTTGGGTACCTCTACAGCGGTCTAGTGCAAGAAAATGGCCTCACGGGGGAACTAGAGCCAGCCTTGGCAGAATCTTGGCAGGTCAAGCCAGAAACCCTTGAAATTGTCTTTCAACTGCGCCCTAATCTGAAATGGTCTGACGGGGAACCCCTGACCAGTGAGGATGTGGTCTTCACCTACAACGAGGTGTACTTTAATCCTGAGATTCCCACTAGTAGCCGTGATATTCTCCGCATTGGCCCACAGGGGTTGCTGCCCACGGTAACTGCCCAAGGCGATCGCCAAGTCACGTTCAAGCTGCCCGAACCCTTTGCCCCCTTCTTGCGCAATACGGGCTTACCAATTTTACCGGCGCACAAATTGCGATCAGCAGTGCAGGAGCGCGATCGCAATGGTCGCCTCAAATTTCTCTCCCTTTGGGGCACCGACACCGATCCTCGCGAGATTGTGGGTAACGGCCCGTTTGTTATGGATCGCTACATTAACAATCAACGGCTGATCTTTCGCCGCAACCCCTACTACTGGCGATCGCCGTTGCCCCGCATTGAACGGTACATCTGGCAGATTGTTGAATCCACCGACACCGCCATGCTGCAATTTCGCTCTGGTGGGTTAGATGTATTTGCTGTCACTGCCGATATGTTTTCGCTGCTGAAGCGCGAGGAAACACCCGGACAATTCCGCATCTATAACAGTGGGCCTAGCACAGGCACTGTATATATCGCCTTTAACCTGAACCGAGGGAAACGCAATGGCAAACCCCTTGTGGATCCAGTGAAGTCCGACTGGTTTAACGAGGTACGCTTTCGCCAAGCAGTGGCCTACGCCCTGGATCGCCAGCGCATGATCAACACCATCTATCAGGGGTTAGGGGAACCGCAGCACTCCACCATTGCCACCCAAAGCCCCTTTTACTTTTCGCCAGAGGCGGGGTTACCCACCTATACCTATCAACCAGAAAAAGCCAAGGAACTGCTCCAGGCCGCAGGCTTTCGTTACAACGCCCAAGGCCAACTCTTTGATGCCAAGGGGAACCGTGTCCGCTTTTCACTGATCACCAACGCTGGCAATAAAATCCGCGAAGCCCTTGCTACCCAAATTCAGCAGGACTTAGGAGCCATTGGCATGCAGGTGGACTTGCAATTTCTAGCCTTTGGCACCCTCGTGGATCGCCTCTCCAATTCCCTTGAGTGGGAGTGCCATCTCTTGGGATTTACCGGTGGTGGCAGTGAGCCAAATGGCAGTGCTAATATTTGGCGAGTGGACGGCCTCTTGCATAGTTTTAACCAACAACCCAGCCCCAACCAGCCACCGTTGACTGGCCGAGTCATTGCTGATTGGGAGCAGCGTATTAGTGATCTTTATATCCAAGGGGCACAGGAACTGGACGAAGAGCGGCGCAAGCCAATCTATGCCGAAGCCCAGCGACTCGCCCAGGAATACTTGCCCTTTATTTACCTGATTAACCCACTGTCGCTCACTGCCTTTCGCAACCACGTCATTGGTGCAAACCCAACGGCACTTGGCGGTGCCCTGTGGAACTTAGATGAGCTACGGGTGGACGCAGCCTTCAGCGCCGATAATTAGCGAAATCGGCGGCAAGCCCCGCACCGTATTTATCAACCAACTGAAAAAATATGCCTGTAGCGCTTCTGGGTTGGGGGCAGCAGACAACCGAGTGATGGTGCCCGTATGATGCGCAGCGGTTTTGTCCAAATTCCAAGTGTATGATGGCAACAGGTTAGACACTGCAAACGGAAACTCCCGGTTCTTTTGACTGATCGCCTGCCATTGTTACCGCTTGCTGCAATGGGCGCGTCTCTACAATGATCTCTACAATGAAACAATTTTCGTCACCCTTTTTCTCTCAACTCTCGGTTTCGTGGCAACGCCTTGGCCTACGCTGGAAGCTAACGGTTGCCTTGGCCGCTGCTGCTATTTTTCCGGCGGCGATCGTCACCGAGTCTTTAATTCAGTTGAGCACCTTGAACTTTGAGCGGCAGCTCCAAGAGCAGTTGCGTTCTAGCCTTGATGATTTGGACTGGGAGATTAATAACCTCAGCTACGAAGCCCGCATTCAAGCCCTCCTGATTGCTAACGCTCTGCGCGCTGAGAACGGCAATCTCAGGGTACGAGAAATGATGCAGCCTGAGCGACTGGCTCTAGTGCTGGAACGGGTGGATGTCTCTGAGCAACCCATGAACATTATGATGATCGTGGATGCAACAGGGACTGTTCTTGCGCAACGTACCATGCTGCTAGCGGCCAGTAAGGCTCAACTCCTAAACTTGCAGGAACAAATTACCTCCCCATACCGGTTGGCACCCAGCCAAACAACGAGTATTGCAGCCTTGGCTCCCTTCCGGGTGGGGCGCGATCGCCAAGAGATGATCAGTGGTTTAGTGCTGCTCAATGGCGCTGAATTGAAGTTACTGGGGTTAGAGCGCCAAGGGAAAATAACCCTGCGTCCCCAGCCCATCACTAACCTACCGGTACAGGAGCAACCTGCCCCAGCGGGTACTTACCCCATTGAAGATGGCAATATTGGGCTTTTTGCCTTTGCCGCCAAACCCCTCTATGAGGGTAATCAATTTCAAGGGATGATTTTGACCGGTGTGCTACTGAACAAGATGCCGGATTTAGTGGATCGCACCCAACAGTGGTCTACGGTTGAGACGGTGGCAACCATCTTCGCCCAAGATTTACGAATTGCAACTAATGTCCCGTATCTTGACGGTCAAACCCGTGCCATTGGCACTCGAGTCTCGCGGCAAGTTGCGAGCACTGTGCTGGATCAAGATCGTATATTTCAAGGCAAAACGAATATCATTGGCTCCCCCTACGCGACTCTGTACCAGCCGCTGTACGACTTTCGCAAAACCCTTGGGCTGCCCCATCCTCCCCCCATTGGGATGGCCTTTGTGGGTAAGTCCCAAGCGTGGATTTCCGCCATGATTACCCAAAAGCGACTAGCAGCCTTTGTAATTACCCTGATTACCCTTGCGGTGGCAACGGGCTGGGCATACGTGAGTGCAAATGCGATTGTGAAACCCATCCAAGCTCTGGCCAATTCAACCCGGCGCGTCCGAGAAGGTAACTTGGATGCACAGGTACGCGTGGACTCCTTTGACGAGGTTGGCGATCTGGCGGAATCCTTTAATGCGATGCTTGTGCAACTGCGGCGGTCGTTTCAGGAGCTAGAGCAGAAAAATCGTTCTCTTGAGCAAATTCGCGATGAACTCATTGAGGCCAATGAACAGTTTGAGGCGGTCTTAAATGCTGTTCCGGGGACGATTTCTTGGATTAACGCTGAAGGGATTTATAAAGGGGTCAATCGCAAGTTAGCTGAAACCCTAAATTTACCACCAGAAGCATTTATTGGCCGCCCCCTTGGCTTTTTGCGCGAAGATGGTGAACTGGCAGAGTTTATGCATGAATTTGTCAACTCTCCTGACCTCTTTGCTTCGCGGGTCATTTCTGTTAGGCGAAATGGCACGATCATTTTCTACCTAGTGGCCTTACAAAAATATATGAAGGGTACCCACACCGTTTCTGTGGGGATTGATATTACCGATCGCATCCGGGCGGAGGAGGCGCTGCGGATTGCGGAGGAAAATTATCGCAGTATTTTTGAAAATGCCCTTGAAGGCATCTTTCAGGCGAGTGCTGACAGTCGCTTTATCCGTGTGAATGCAGCGATGGCCAGTATTTTTGGCTTTGACTCCCCTGAGCAGATGGTGGCATCAATCAGCAGTATTCGCGATCAAGTGTATGTGGAGGAGTCCACCCGGGATGAAATTACGAACCACTTTGACAGCGGTAATACCACGGGGCATTTTGAGTTCAAAGCCTATCGGCGCGATCGCCAGATCATTTGGGTAGAGGTGGATATGCGAGCTGTCCTCAATGCTGACGGGAGCATTGCTTATTATGAGGGCTTAGTGCAGGACATCACCGAGCGTAAGTATCGCGAACAGGCGATGCAACAACAGATTGAAGAGTTAAAGGTTGAAATTGACCACGAAAAACGGCGGCAACAGGTAGCAGAAATTACTGAGACAGAATATTTTCAACAACTGCGGCAGCAGGCTAGCTATCTGCGCAAACGCAGTCACCGCATGACTACCTAGGGAGCCTACGTGAAGGAGGGGTGGCAACAACGGCTGCGGTTTCTGCGGCCTTTACCTCTAATTGCTGTGGTTCGCTCAGCAGACCCCATGGTGGCGATCGCCCAAGCGGATCGTTATATCAGTGCTGGCCTCACCTGTTTAGAGGTAACCTGGAGCACGCCTGACGCGGCGGCAATTATTCGCCATCTGCAGCAGCAGTACCCCCACTGCACAATCGGTGCTGCGACGTTACGCACCACAGCGATGCTAGACGCTGCCCTTGTTGCTGGCGCACAGTTCTTGGTTAGCCCCCACACCGCTGTTGATTTCATTCCCCACGCCCAAGCCGCTCACGTCCCGCTGATTTTGGGTGCCCTAACGCCGACAGAAATTGTGCAGGCATGGCAAGCAGGGGCAGATGCGGTGAAGGTGTTTCCGGTGATGGCCTTGGGGGGAGCAGCCTATGTGCGGATGCTGCGGCAGCCATTTCCAGACATTCCCCTGATTCCCTGTGGGGGCATTCCTTGGTCAGAGGTGATCCCCCTCCTGAGGGCAGGGGCGATCGCCATCGGTATGGGCAGTCAACTGAGCCAAGGGCTAACCCCCTGCGAACTCAAGGGGCAGGTGCATCAGATTCGCCATGAGTGCCAACAACTGGGGATAGGGTTCTAACCCGCTCGGTATGAAAGCGTTGTCGTCGCCAGCGTTTTCCCAACTCTAAGCCAATGGTGGCGTGAAAGTCATCTTGCACTTTAGCCGTCAGGCGGTAGGAGACTTGGCGCACAATTTGGGCAAGAACACGATTTCCTGTCCCCTGAACTAGGCCATGGGGCAAGCGATAGATAAACCTCGGAAAATACATTTCCACCCGCAGGTCAAGCTGCCAATTCACCCGCGTGTAGTCATAAATATTGCGATCAAGCAGCTCAGGATCGGTTTCTGGCTGAGCTTTGAGCGGTACCAGATCCATCGCCGCTGCAAACTTCACGTTGTAGTTCAAAAAGGGCTGATCGGGCACTGGAATCGTTTCAATCCGATATACACCCTGATCTTGGGGGAGCAGATGCAAGCCAATTTTCGGCTCTACTTCGTAACCATGGGAGCCATAACGCCCAATGGTAAGAATATAACCATGCTGGCCAACGGGGGTCGCCTGCATAGGTTGAGCGCAGCGGTAAAACCATTCCTGATGGTTATTGAGATACTGCTCATACTGCTGTACGGGTGCGTAAACCTCCATCCACCCTTGAAATTGATTGTGAAAGATGAAGGGGGGGCGATCGACTGTTAGGGTTGAAAGGGCAGCCGGTTCAGTATCACCGCTGGACGTCGTCATAGGCTCTGGGCACTCAAGAAATGGCAATTACCATTGATCGTGGCATATTCTTGCAGCCATAGGATTGCTCTTACGTGGATTATTTTTCCCTAGCAGATCTGCTAGGGAACCAGCGGTAACCATGGCGCGTCAAATCCTTGAGTTTACATTTTTTTACATTTGGCGCACGCCTAGCAAGACGTTAGGATACCTCCCCATGCTGACAGCCTTGACACAGTGGTCTGCCACGCAACTGCGACGGGTTCCCCGCATCTTAGGGCTGATTCTGCTTGTGCCAGCACTCGCTTATCTGTTCTGGCAACACCGCGCTTGGGGCGATCGCGCCTTGAAGGCACTCTGTGATAGCTTACTGACGGTGCGAACTATCCCCTTGTTAGGGATTGAGCACCTTGAAAAGCCATGGCTATTTTGGCCATTAGTGTTGATGGTGGGGTTGAGTGGGGTTGTCCTGCGCTGGTGTACAGTACGGCAGCAATCGGGGCGTCTCGTCATTGTGTCTAGTCTATTGGCACTGATGCTGCGTTACCTGCTGTGGCGATCGCTCGTCACCCTAAATTTACGAACCCCAACAGAAGCAGCTGTCAGTCTTCTACTACTAGGGATTGAAGGTTTCATCATGAGTGGCTACGCCCTGCAACTGTACCTGCTACTGAAGGTTAACGATCGCCGGCCCCAGGCAGATGCAGCGGCGATGGCCGTTAAAGCCGGGCGCTATCAACCGTGGGTCGATATTCTCATCCCCACCTATAACGAGCCACTCACGATTCTGCGCCGCACCATTGTGGGGTGTCAGGCGCTGGACTATCCCTACAAGCGCATCTATGTCTTGGATGACACCCGCCGCCCTGCCTTGCAGGACTTGGCAGCAGAGCTGGGATGCCACTACCTTGCTCGCCCAGATAATCACCATGCCAAGGCGGGCAATTTGAACCATGCCCTTGGCCACACCCACAGCGAGCTGATTGCTGTGTTTGACGCCGATTTTGTGCCAACGCGCAATTTTCTCACCCGTACCGTTGGCCTATTTCAAACCGCCGATATTGGCTTGGTGCAGACCTACCAAAGCTTCTACAACCCCGATCCAGTAGCCCGTAATCTGGGGCTTGAAACCCAACTGCCCCAAGAAGTGGAAATCTTTTCTCGCCATTACCAGGTGTTGCGCGATAGCATTGAAACCGCCCTGTGCTACGGCAGTTCCTTTGTGATGCGGCGGTCTGCCCTTGAGGCGGTGGGGGGCTTTGTCACCGACTCCCTCAGTGAAGATTACTACACTGGCATTCAACTGGCGGCAGTCCACTATCGGGTGGTGTATCTCAACGAGAGCCTCAGTGCCGGTCTGTGTGCTGACGACATGGGCGGCCACATTGGGCAGCGGTTGCGTTGGGCGCGGGGTACTCTACAAGGATTTTTTATAGCCGCAGGCCCTCTTCGTGCCAAAAATCTCACCCTTTTACAGCGCTTGGCTCACCTTGAGGGAATGAGCCAGTGGTTCCACAGTCCGCTACGAGTGTTGCTACTAGTGTTACCCCTTGCCTCGGCGTTTTTGGGCATTGTGCCCTTGGAAACCACCCTGCGGGAGTGGGTGTACTATTTCTTGCCCTACTACTGGCTACTTCTAAGTACCTTTGCCTGGCTCAATAGCCGGAGTCGTTCTGCGCTGATCTCAGATGTATATGCGGTCGTGCAGTGTATTCCCCTCACCCTCACGGTGGTTCAAACGTTAATTCGCCCCTTTGGACGTGGATTTTGGGTCACCCCCAAGGGAACCCGTGGCGATCGCTACCGTTTTCAGTGGAGCTTGGGGTGGCCATTACTGGTCTTATTTGGCGCATCACTGGTGGCGGCTGTGCTCAACTGGCACCATCTGCAAGCGCGGGGGCTGATCTTGGCATGGGTCTGGAATCTTTACAATTTAGTTATCTTGGCTCTGGCCATTTACAGCCTGATTGAGCGCCCCCGTCCCGATCCGTACGACTGGCTAAGGGTGCAGCAAACCGTTGAATTGCACCTAGCTTGGGATCAGTCGGCAGCAGTCTGGGGTACCACCACCCACCTCTCGGAAGGGGGGGCGGTTGTTCAGCTCCATCAAGCTCTCCCCAGTTCGGCAGTGAACGTTGAGGTCACCCTTCGCCTCCTCGAAGTGGGTATCAATCTTGCGGGCACGATTGTTGACATTACCCCGCAACCTAGCGCCAGCACACCCCCAACGACGCTGATCACGATCCAGTTTGCCCCCCTCAGCCTCGACACCTACCGGCAGTTAATCCGGTTCTTGTTCTGTGAGCCAAATCGCTGGCAGTGGCCACAGGCTCCCTCTGAATTGAAGACCTTGGGGCTGTTGCTCAAAACGCTCGTGTGGCCGCCCATCCTACAGCGCCACCTTAGCCGCCAAAGGCGCGATCGTAGGCGGAACTGGAGCCAACCAGCATCGAGCCAATTCCCGAGTCCGTAAAAATTTCCAGCAGTAGGGCGTGGGGAACGCGGCCATCAATGATATGGGCTGCTTTTACCCCCTGCGCTAGCGATCGCACACAACAGGTCACCTTGGGAATCATCCCACCAGACACAACTCCCTCTTTGATGAGTTGCCGCGCCTCAGCAATATCCATCCGATAAATCAGGGTACTGGGGTCATGGTAATCGCGTAAGATTCCAGCGGTGTCCGTCAGCAAAATTAACTTTTCAGCCCCTAAAGCAGCCGCAATTTCGCCGGCTACCGTGTCGGCATTAATATTGTAGGCCTGCCCTGTTTCGTCCGCCGCCACACTGGAAATGACGGGAATATAGCCCTTTTCCACGAGAGTGGAGACAACACGGATATCCACCCCCTGCACTTCACCCACAAAGCCAATACTGTCCTCCCCTTGGGCGCGGGCACGGATCAAGTTACCATCTTTGCCGCACAATCCCACGGCTTGACCACCCGCTGTGTTAATCAACGTTACAATTTCTTTATTGACTCGCCCCACCAATACCATTTCCACCACATCCATCGTGGCCGCATCGGTGACCCGCAAACCATTTTTGAATTGCGGTTCAATATTTAGCTTTGCTAACCAAGTATTGATTTCAGGCCCACCCCCATGCACCACCACAGGACGAATGCCCACATAGGACAAAAAGACAATATCGCGAATCACCGAATCCTTGAGGTGTCCCTCTTTCATCGCCGCTCCGCCATACTTCACCACGAAGGTGCGCCCCGCAAAAGACTGTAGGTAGGGTAGGGCTTCGCTTAAAACCTGTACGCGATCGTTATCCGTCAGCATCGCTTGTGAGTCCTAGAACCCTAGACACGGATCAATGGGCGGCGGCGATGCCTTTGGCGGATCTTTTTCAGCGGCGATCGCCAACTGCGCCGCCACGCCGGCCGCATAGTCACGAATAAGAGACCACAGGAGCGGCGCTAGCCACCCCCGCAACATCACCGAGCACGAAATATGACTCCCACAGAGGGTTGACTCAATGCGATAGGTCACCCGCTCTTCCACCCCCGGCAGCACTAAAATGCGAATACTCAAAAGCTTCCCCGGCGACACCCGCTCCACAAAAATCTGAATTGGCCATGGAATCCAGCGCGTCACCGCCTGAAAGATAAAGCCGGGTTTAGGCACGAACCCGTAGGGCACATTGGTACGTAAAATCAGCGGGTGCCATGAGACATCAGCTAAATTGACGATTTTGCGCCAAATTAAATCGACCGACGCTGAACTCAGGGCTTGATAGGTTCCTGCCAGCGGCCAACTGTAGGTCATCCCAGTAGTCTTTTTACGTTGATGATGGGGTTCGGCCACAGTTCGTTTACCCTAATGATGCATTGATTTGTTTGCCCATTTGCGCTGCAGATAACAAACAGCGGTAGCGCGATGCCCTAGGGCAGCACGCCAAATCTATCTTACCCAAAACAGGGAATGCATGGAGAACACTAGGGCGTTGCTGAATAGAAGTATGACTTTCGGGTTTGACTCTTTTGTCGCCTTCACCCTAGCCCTTTCCCAAAGGAGAGGGAACAAGACTCTTAGCTCCCTTGTATCTTAAAACTAGAGAGACAGACCGTCACCCCTTAGATGCGAGACATCATGGAGAAGCTAGGGTCATCTCTCTGATGCAACAGGTCAAACTCGAATCATCGGTTGGGACAGTAGAACCCCCATGACGCAAGGCTGAGTAAACACCTGATTTACCCCCAGACAGGCGCAAAAGTGATATGCAGGATCAAGAACAATGGATTGGCATTGATGTGTGTAAGCGGTGGCTAGGTGTACATCTACGCCCCCAGAAGCAGAGTTTTCGCGTGAGCAACACCGCGAGTGGGATTCGCGAACTTTT